>JAVHWG010000273.1:0-14232 GCA_032159965.1 Mycobacterium sp. | reverse complement strand
CGAGGAGCGCGGTTTGAAACGTCGTGAGGTTGGCCAGCGGAAGGTAGATGTTGGCGTTCGTCAGGATCAGACCGAGGGGCACAACAGGCGGCTCTTGAGCCGCCAACATTGCCAGCGCGATCATCGCAACGCTGCTTCCCCGGTCGTGCGCGAGCATCCGAAACTCCGTCAACTGCCACTCATGGGTAATCGCGTGGATCAGCAGACGCGCGTCGTCGTACAACGAGTACACGTAGGGCGCCGGCGGCTTGTCGGAGAACCCGTAGCCGGGAAAGTCCAGAACGAAGATGTCGAAATCGGATTCCAGCTCACGAGCGAGAGCGAAATAGTCGATGCTCGACGTCGGAAAGCCGTGCACACAAACCAGGGCCGGCGCCCCGCGCGTGCCGCAACGACGGCTGAACACCGTCACTTCGGCGCCGTCGTTCGCCGGGGTTGATGACCGCCACCGAAACTGAGTTCCGTGGTCCCGCCAGTGCGCGAAGATATCCACGGCACTCCTCTCTGGCGGCCGTTCAACAATAGGTGGCCTGCCGCGGAGACCGCGCGCATATCCTGATCCGATGCTCGACCGAGCGGTTGACGATCTGCCCTTCGACCCAGCGGCATTGCGCGAAAAGTACGCGCGCGAGCGCGAGCGGCGGCTACGCCCGGACGGCATCGCCCAATATGTCGAGATCGCGGGGCGGTTCGCCTCGTTCGGTGACGACCCCTGGGCCGATCCGGAGTTCACCCGCGAACCCGTCCACGACGAGGTGGACGTCGCGATCATCGGCGCGGGATTCGGGGGGCTGCTCACCGCAGCCCGTCTGGTCGAGCTCGGTGTCGACAACTTGCGGCTGATCGACAAGGCCGCCGACGTCGGCGGCACCTGGTACTTCAACCGTTATCCGGGTATCGCATGCGATGTCGAGTCCTACGTGTACATGCCGCTACTGGAGGAGACCGGCTACATCCCCACCGAGAAGTACGCCAAAGGTCCGGAGATATTCGCGCATTGTCAGCGCATCGCCAAGCACTACGACTTGTACCGCAACGCGTGCCTGCAGACGGAAGTCAACGAAATCCGTTGGGAGGAAGAGAGTTCCCGGTGGATTGTTACCACCAATCGCGGTGACGCCATCAGAGCCCGGTTTGTGTCGATGGCCAACGGCTATCTCAATAAACCCAAGCTTCCCGGCATCCCGGGTATCAACGCGTTCGAGGGCCACACTTTTCACACCAGCCGCTGGGATTACCGCTACACCGGCGACACACTCGACAAGCTCGCCGACAAACGCGTCGGAATCATCGGCACCGGTGCCACGGCGATCCAGTGCGTCCCGCACCTTGCCCGATCGGTGAAGCATCTCTTGGTCTTTCAGCGAACCCCGTCATCGGTCGACGTCCGCGCGAATCGACCTACCGACCCGCGGTGGGCGGCAGGACTGACGCCCGGCTGGCAGCGTGAGCGCATCGAGAACTTCCAACTTCTGACCAATGGGGGTGACACCGAAGAGGACCTGGTCGACGACGCGTGGACGAGCATCACCAAGAAGCTGCCGGTGATGCGGCAGGACACGCAGGGGGATCTGACTCCCGCCGAGCGGGCTACGGCGATCGAACTGGCTGATTTCGCCAAGATGGAGGAAGTCAGATCTCGCGTCGACGCGATTGTGAGAGATCCAGACACGGCCGAGGCGCTGAAGCCCTGGTACGGCTACTACTGCAAGCGGCCCTGCTTCCACGACGAGTATCTGGACGCCTTCAATGCCGACAACGTGACCCTCGTCGACACGCGCGGCCGCGGCGTCGAACGGATCACCGAGAACGCGCTGGTCGTCGACGGGGTCGAGTACTCGATCGACTGCTTGATCTTCGCGACGGGCTTCGAGGTTGGCACCGACTACGCCCAGCGCACGGGCTTCGAGGTGATCGGCCGCGACGGCCTGACTCTCAGCAAGAAGTGGGCTGACGGCATCCAGACCTTCCACGGTCTGCACGTCCACGGGTTCCCGAACTGCTTCGTGGAAAGCATTGCGCAGTCAGGCTTTACGGTGAACTTCCCATATCTGCTCGACGTGCAGGCGACCCATGTGGCTTCGGTGATCGCATCGGCGCTCGCGCGGGGGATCGTCGAGGTCGAGGCGTCGGCTTCCGCCGAAGATGCCTGGGTGGACACGGTGATGGAGCGGTCCGCCGCGGTCGCCGAGCGCCGCCGGGCGTGCACTCCCGGTTACTACAACCGGGAGGGCCGCGTGGATCACCGGACGCAGCAGGGCAGCTTCTTCATCGGTGGCCCCACCGAATACGCCGACATCCTGAAGGCATGGCGAGGTAACGGCCGGCTCGACGGTCTCACATGCCGGGCCGGTGACTCGCTCTCTTGATGAGCGCCGTTGAGTCGCAGCGATATTGACGAACGCGACGAATCAGCCGTCGGCGCGCACTAGACCGCGGTCTCCGGAGGAGAGAGCGAGCGGGACATCCCGCGACGATGTGTGTGCAGTCACCTATCATTGCGATTCGTGAATGCGCCGCGCGGGTATGCGGCGCGGGTGGAAGACCTCGAGCGATGAGAGCGATATGACGGAGTCCGCGCGACCCAACAGGGACGAAGAGCTGGAAAACATCGTCGACGAGCTTGACCAGAACGTCAGCCAACAGCGCGAGGCCGAGGATGTGCCTGGCAAACCCAGCGAGCGCGAGCAGAAGCCGCCGCAGGGATCGGCCGACGAACCGACTGCTTAGGTCCTCGACTCCTCGCTCGGCACAATCCGTCGGTCTGTAGTCGAGACGAAGTCCTCGATCAGATCGACCACCTGCATCGGGGCCTCCACTTGGGGGAAGTGTCCGATCCCAGGCAATACCTCGAGACGGGTGTCGTTGCGTACGTCATAGGCGGCATATGCGTGGTCGACCGGGATGATCGCGTCGTGATCGCCCCAGATCGCCATCACCGGCAGATCGGCTGCCACCTTCAACCGGGTCAGCGCACTGACCGCCTGCCCTCGGTAGTCGACCACCGAGCGCAGAGTGCGAAGGAACGCCTGCCGCGTCTGGGGGTCGGCCAGTGAGCTGTAGGAGCTCCACATTTCGGCGCCGCGCGGCGAGTGGATGCCGGCGGAACTCAACCAAGTCCGCAGCTTGTTCCCGACCTTGAGGACGGGCCGCGGGGCTGCGATCGGGAGCAGGAACTCGGCGCCGGGCGCCGACAGCAGCCGGAGGATCAATCCGACGTCAGGACCGAGGCCCCCGCTCGCGATGAGCACCAAGCGCCGGCAGTAGTCGGGGTGCTGGTAGACGAATTGCATCGCGACACCCCCGCCGAGTGACTGGCCGATGATCGTCGCCTGCGCGATGCCCAGCTCGTCGAGAAGGTCGCGCAGCCACACGGCGAACGCGCCCAGGGAGTAGTCCCCCCGAGGCTTGGCCGACCCGCCGTGGCCCAGCAGATCCGGCGCGACGACCCGGTAATTCTTCGCCAGCCGTGGCATCACCGACCGCCATGTGTCGGAGCTGCCCGCCATGCCGTGGATCAGCAGCAGCGCTTCGCCAGTGCCTTCATCGCGATAGGCGACCCTGTCGCCGTGCAGTTCGAGGTACTTCAATTCACTCATGGTTGTGGGTTCCCCCTTTGCTCCCTGTCATGCCTGATCGTGGCAGAGCCGGCGGTCGTCGGCACTGGTGAGGCCGCTCACACCGCAGAAGACATACACTCGGGTATGTATCTTATGAGCGGGAGCGAGGATCAACGACTGTGACGACGAGTGCACCCCGGGCCGTGCGCCGTACTCAGGAGCAGCGCAGCGCCGAGACGCGCGCCCGCCTGCTGGACGCCACGATCGAGTGTCTGGTCGAGTACGGCTACAACGGGACCACCACGCCGCGGGTGGCCGAACGAGCCGGGGTGACCCGTGGTGCGCAAGTGCACCACTTCGGTTCGAAGAACGATCTGGTGATTGCCGCCCTTGCGCATCTTGCCTCTAAACGGGCCGCCGCTGTGGTGGCGAATGTCGGTCAACTGGCTGCGACCGAGGATCCCGTCGGGAAATTGCTTGAGCTGCTTTGGGATGTCCATGAAGGGCCCCTGTTCATCGCCGCCGTGGAGCTCTGGGTCGCGGGCAGGACGGATCCGGCTCTGGGTCGCGAGGTAGCCAAGTTCGAGTCGATCGTGGCCAGCAACCTGATGGCGGCCGTTGGGCAGTACGTCCCGGAGGAGATCCACAAGCCGTTACTGGATTTCCTCTATACCTCGATGGACGCCTTGCGCGGGATCTTGATCGCCAGCTTCGTCGACGTCGATCCGTCTCGCGCGCGACGGAAGTGGGACCGTGCGTCGGCGAACCTGCGGAGACTGGCTGCCCCGCTGGTCGAAGTGTGGACGGCGGTACCTACATGATCGGGAATTTGTTGTTTACGTACCGCTGTGTATGTTTGTTCTCATCCAATGAGGGATCTGCAGGAGGTAGGCGTGGCGAATAGAGTCGGCAACAAGGTCTTCGTCGTGGGCGTCGGAATGACGAAATTCGAGAAGCCCGGGCGCCGTGAGAACTGGGACTACCCGGACATGGCCAAGGAATCCGGCACCAATGCGCTGGCCGATGCGGGAGTCGACTACAAAGACGTCGAGCAGGGCTACGTCGGCTACGTCTACGGCGAATCCACCTCTGGTCAGCGGGCTCTTTACGAACTCGGCTTGAGCGGCATCCCGGTGGTCAACGTGAACAACAATTGCTCAACCGGTTCAACAGCGCTGTACATGGCCGCCCAAGCGATCCGGGGCGGATTGGCCGACTGCACGATCGCGCTCGGCTTCGAGAAGATGAAGCCCGGGTCCCTCGAACAAACCTGGGGCGACCGTACGAACCCCATGGACAAGCAGATCTTGGCGCTGGCCGAGCTCGCGGAATTCGCGTTTCCGCCGGCACCCTGGATGTTCGGTGCCGCCGGTCGCGAACACATGAAGCAATACGGAACCACCGCAGAGCATTTCGCGAAGATCGGGTACAAGAACCATAAGCACTCGGTGAACAATCCTTTCGCGCAATTCCAGGAGGAATACAGCCTCGACGACATCCTGGCGGCGCGGATGATCTACGACCCACTGACCAAGCTGCAGTGTTCCCCGACGTCGGACGGTTCTGGCGCAGCGATTCTCGCGTCGGAGGCGTTCGTCGACGAGCACGGCCTGGCGGATCGCGCTGTCGAAATCGTTGGGCAGGCGATGACCACCGACTTTGAGAACACCTACGACGGGACCGCAAAGGGCATCATCGGTCATCACATGAACGAAGCCGCGGCGCGCAAGGTATATGACCAGTCCGGCCTGGGCCCGGAGGACTTCCAGGTCATCGAACTGCACGACTGCTTCTCGGCCAACGAGCTGTTGCTCTACGAGGCCCTGGGCTTGTGCGGTGAGGGTGAAGCGCCGAAGCTCATCGACGACGACGACACCACCTACGGCGGCCGCTGGGTGGTCAATCCGTCGGGCGGACTGATCTCCAAGGGTCATCCGCTGGGAGCGACCGGACTTGCGCAGTGTGCCGAGCTAACGTGGCAGTTGCGTGGCACGGCCGACAAGCGGCAGGTCGATAACGTCACTGCCGCACTGCAACACAACATCGGACTCGGTGGTGCGGCCGTGGTGACCGCTTATCAGCGCGCCGATCGGGGCAACTGACCGTGGGACACATCGAAGCCGAACGCGAAATTTCCGCACCCGTCGACGCGGTCTGGGCGATGATCGCCGACCCGTCGACGTGGGGCGACTGGTTCTCGATTCATGAGAAGTGGCTGACCGAGGCGCCCGCGACCCTGACGCCGGGTACGCGGCTCGCGGCCAAGATTGTCATGCTGGGCATGGCCAACAAGATTGAGTGGACCGTCGACAACATCGAAGCACCGCGCGAATTGTCGATGAGCGGAACAGGAATGGCGAATGTGAAGTGCGTCTTCACCTTCAACCTCGCGCCGGTCGGCGAATCCGCTTCGAAGTTCACTCTTTCCGGCGACTTCGACGGCGCGCTGATCAAGGGCGCCCTCGGCAAGGCGGTCGAGAAAGACGGTGCCAAGCAACTCGACAAGACACTTGCCCGGCTCAGCGAGCTTGCCGCGGCGAAGGCGAGTGCGTGACCCATGGCCGCCGACCAACGGACGCGCGAGGAACTCACGAACCACATCGCATTCGACGACAGCCACCTCAACGAATGGAGCGACCCGGAGCACTTCGCGGTCACGCGTGAGCGCATCGCCGAGTACGCCGCCGCCACCAACGACCCGATCGAAGCGCATCGCAACGGCGAAATCGCACCGCCGGTCTTCGCGATCGTGCCGGTGTTCCAGGCGCTGTTGGTTCCTGCGGTCGAGGTCATGCCGGTTGAGCTGATCCCTCGAATTGTGCACGGCGAGCAAGACTTCCACTTTCACCGGCCGATCTACCCGGGCGACAAGCTGGTGTCGCGGGCCATGATGATCGGTTACCAGGGGCTGGAGAAGGGCACCCGGTCGGCGATCAAGCTTGAATGCCGCACCGAGGAAGGCGAATTGGTCAACGAGCAGTTCGTCACTACCTTTGTGCGAGGGTTCAACGCCGGCAAGATGGTCGGAGAGCTCAGCCCGGGCCACAAGTTCCCTGACGCGCTCCACCGAGAGGCGCCGCTCGCGACGGCCCACGCGCACGTCGATGCCGACCAGACCTTCCGGTACTCGCCTGCCTCCGGGGACCCGATGCCTATCCACCTTGACGAAGACGTGGCCCGAGGCGCGGGGTTGCCCGGCATCATCGCCCACGGTCTGTGCACCATGGCGATGACGTCGTGGGGTGTGTTGACCGAGGTCGGCGCATCAGATGTCAAGCGTCTCAAGCGGTTCGCGGTACGGTTCGCCAAGATGGTCATCCCAGGCGATGACTTGGAGACCCGAATCTGGCAGGCCGGCACAGGTGACGGCGTAACGAACTACGCGTTCGAGACCGCACGCGGCGAGGACTTCGTCATCACCGATGGTCTCGCTGAGATCGCGGACGGTAGCTGAGAAATGGGATTTCTCGACGGACGGGTCGCGATCATCACCGGAGCAGGTCGCGGTATCGGGCGTGAACACGCACTGCTTTTCGCCAAGGAGGGCGCGTCCGTCGTCGTCAATGACTTCGGCGGCGACAACACGGGCGAGGGCGCCGACGCGGGCCCGGCACAGCAGGTCGTCGACCACATCGTCGCCGCCGGCGGCAGCGCGGTCGTCAACACGGACAGCGTCGCCGACTGGACCAGTGCGAAACGTCTGGTAACCCAGGCCATCGACGAATTCGGCCGGCTGGACGTGCTGGTGAACAACGCAGGGATCCTGCGCGACGCTTTCATCGCGAATATGGCGGAGTCCCAGTGGGACGCGGTGATTGCCGTGCACCTAAAGGGTCACTTCGCGATGCTGCGCCACGCGGCCGAGTACTGGAGAGGCAGGTCGAAGGCCGGGGATCAGCCCAACGCCGCGGTGATCAACACGGCATCCGGGTCGGGGACGACGATCCCCAACGCCGGTCAGGCCAACTATGGTTCGGCCAAGGCGGCGATTGCCGCACTGACGCTGATCGCCGCGGAAGAGCTCGAACGGTACGGGGTGCGGGTCAACGCGATCACGCCGATCGCCCGAACCCGATTGACCCTTGCCACGCCCGGGATGGGGGCACTGATGAGCGAGCCCGACGACGGTGAACTCGATCTGTTCAGCCCCGCGAACATCTCCCCGCTGGTGGCCTACCTTGCGACAGAGAAATGTCCTGTCACCGGGCGCGTGTACGCCGTTCAGGGAGGTGCGATTTCGCGGCTGTCCGGATGGCACGACGTCGACACCATTGAAACGGACGGGCCGTGGACCATCGACGATATCGCTGCCCGCCTGCCCGGCTGAACCACCCCGAGGAGAATCACGATGATCGAGTGGTCCGAAACCGACTTGCTTGTCCGTGACGCGGTCCGCGCGTTCATCGACAAAGAGGTGCGGCCGAATGTCGACGCTCTGGAAAGCGGCGAGATGACGCCGTATCCAATCATCCGGAAGTTGTTCAGCCAGTTCGGTCTTGATGTGATGGCCGCCGAAGCGGTGAAGAACATGCTGGACCGCGAGCGCACCCGGCAGCAGAACGGCGAATCGTCGTCGTCCGGCGGGCGCGCGGGCTTGGCCGGTGCCGGTGAGCAGGCGTCGATGGGTGCCGTCGTCATCAGTGAGCTCGCCGGCGTCAGTCTCGGCACGGTGGCCGCGCTGGGCGTCAGCCTGGGCCTAGGTGCCGCGACCATCATGGCGCGCGGCACGCTGGAGCAGAAAGAGCGTTGGCTGCCTTCGCTGGTCACGATGGAAAAGGTTGCAGCGTGGGCGATTACGGAGCCCGATTCGGGGTCGGACGCTTTCGGCGGGATGAAGACCTATGTCAAACGCGACGGCGACGACTACCTCCTCAACGGGTCCAAGACCTTCATCACCAACGGCCCGTACGCCGACACGGTGATCGTCTACGCCAAGCTCGATGACGGGAGCGTCGCCGATAAGCGCGATCGCCCGGTGCTGACATTCGTGCTGGACTCCGGCATGCCTGGATTCACCCAGGGCAAACCGTTCAGGAAGATGGGCATGCACGCGTCGCCCACCGGTGAGCTGTTTTTCGACAACGTGAGGCTCGGTCGGGACCGGCTGCTCGGAGGGCAGGAGCGGAGCGACGGGGGAATCGACACAGCCGGAGGGCAGGAGCGCAGCGACGGTCGGGAGAGTGCGCGGGAGAGCTTCGCCGGCGAACGCATGGGTGTTGCGCTGCTGTCGCTCGGCATCATCAACGAGTGTCACCGGCTGTGCGTCGACTATGCGAAGAGCCGGACGCTGTGGGGGAAGAGCATCGGTAATTTCCAGCTGATCCAGCTCAAGCTGGCGAAAATGGAGGTTGCCCGCATCAACGTGCAGAACATGGTGTTCTCCGTGCTCGAGGGGGTGCGAGCCGGCAAGCTGCCCACGCTGGCGGAGGCGTCGGCAATGAAGCTGTACAGCTCCGAAGCGGCCACCGACGTGGCGATGGATGCGGTCCAGCTTTTCGGCGGCAACGGGTACATGACCGAATACCGCGTCGAGCAACTGGCGCGCGACGCGAAGTCGCTGATGATCTACGCGGGAAGCAACGAGATCCAGGTGACGCACATCGCCAAAGACCTGCTGCGTTCGTAGCTTGTTAGCACGCCAAAGTTTCGACACCGCTTTGAGCGGCCACCCTGTCCTGTCGATCGACAGGAGCACAACGATGAATCTGGGTGACCTGACGGCGCTGGTAGAGAAGCCGATCGCCGCAGTATCGAACCTTCTCAACACACCGAACTCAGCCGGCAGATACCGGCCGTTCTATTTTCAGAACGTCGTGGACGCGATCCAGGGCCGCACACTCGCGGACATCGTCGAAGACAAGGTCGTCGTGATCACCGGAGGGTCGTCCGGCATTGGCGAGGCGGCGGCGAAGAGAATCGCAGGCGCCGGCGGACACGTCGTCCTGGTCGCGCGAACACCGGAGAA
The DNA here is from genome assembly GCA_032159965.1 of Mycobacterium sp. GTDB lineage: Bacteria > Actinomycetota > Actinomycetes > Mycobacteriales > Mycobacteriaceae > Mycobacterium. Next base: position 4,707 of record JAVHWG010000273.1, on the reverse strand, counting down.
CCTCGACAAGGTGGCAAACGACATCGAGCAGGCCGGCGGCGTCGCCCACGTCTACCCGTGCGACCTCTCGGACACCGACGCGATCGCCACCATGGCCGACAAGGTGCTTGCCGATCTGGGCCACGTCGACATTCTGATCAACAACGCGGGCCGCTCGATTCGCCGTTCTCTGGAACTGTCCTACGACAGGATCCACGATTACCAGCGGACGATGCAGCTCAACTATCTCGGCGCGGTGCAGCTCATCCTGAAATTCGTTCCGGGCATGCGTGAACGCGGATCCGGCCAGATCATCAACATGTCCTCCGCGGGAGTCCAGACCAGGGCACCGCGCTTCGGCGCGTACATCGCGAGCAAGGCAGCACTCGACACGCTCAGCGACTCTCTACAAGCCGAGACCATCAACGACGGGGTCCGATTCACGACTGTCTACATGGCCTTGGTGAAGACACCAATGATCAGCCCCACCAAGGTCTATGACCAATTCCCGACCCTGACGCCGGACCAAGCGGCCGGCGTGATCGCCGACGCGATCGTGCATCGGCCGCGGCGGCTGAGTCCACCATTCGGGCAGTTCGCCGTATTCGCGGACGCTGTCAACCCGATGATCATGGACTACGTCCGCAACCGTGCCTTCACGATGTTCAGCGACTCGGACGCGGCCCAAGGTGACGAATCAAAACACAGCACAACAAAATTCGATAAACGCAGCGAGGCTTTTGTGCAAGCAACTCGCGGAATTCATTGGTAGAGAGGAACAGCCGTGAGCCTGCCCAAGCCGAATGCTGATACCACCGTCGTCATCACGGGCGCGTCCTCCGGGATCGGCACGGAGATCGCCCGGGGTCTCGCCGGACACGGCTACCCACTCATCCTCGTGGCGCGTCGCCGCGAGCGTCTCGTCGAACTCTCCGACGAGTTGCGCGATGAGCATGCCGTCAGGGTCGACGTGCTGCCGCTTGACCTGGGCGACGAGGCGCAACGCGGCGAGCTTGCCGAGCGGCTTCGCCGCGATCCGATCGGGGGTCTGTGCAACAGCGCCGGGTTCGGCACCAGCGGACCATTTCACACGCTTCCGATCGAGCGTGAACGTGAAGAAGTCGTCCTCAATTCGCTTGTGCTGATGGAACTTACGCATGCCGTGCTGCCAGGCATGGTCGAACGCGGCGCAGGGGCGGTGCTCAACATCGCTTCAGTGGCGGGCTTTCAGCCGCTGCCCGGGATGGCGGTCTACTCGGCCAGCAAGGCTTTCGTGCAGACGTTCTCCGAGGCAGTCCACGAGGAGCTGCACGGAACGGGGGTGTCTTGCACGGTGTTGTGCCCCGGACCGGTGCCGACGGAATGGGCAGAGATCGCCGATGCCGACCAGTGGAGTATCGGAATCGCCCAAGTGTCCCCCGAGGCGGTTGCGCAGGCGGCGATCGAGGGCATGCTCGAGGGAAAGCGAAGCGTGGTACCGGGTTTGGTGCCCAAGATCGTCGGCATCGGTGGCAGGTTCACGCCGCGGACGGTCCTGCTGCCGGCGATACGGCTGGGGCAAGGACTGCTGCGGCGGGAGTGACGGCGCTAGTTGCGGTCTTGCAGTTGCCGCACCCAGTCCCGTGGTACGCGATCGTGCGGGCCGGGCACTGTCTGATCGGCAGGATGGCTGTCAGGCGCCGCCAGGTCGGGACCGTCGGCGTAGTCGTTGGTCTCGTAATTCCAGAACCAGCTCTCGCCAGGCTCGAACGACTGGATGATCGGGTGGCCCGTGGCACGCCAGTGCGCGGTGGCGTGACGGGCGAGAGAGTCGTCGCAGCAACCGATGTGGCCGCACGTCGCGCACCGCCGCAGATGGAACCACCAGCCGCCGGCCTGATCGCATTCGGTGCACCCGTCGCCACTCGGTGGGACGGAGGGATCGATCGCATTGGCCACGTTCTCCATCTTGGCACGGTTGCGAGCACCCACGGATAGTGTCGCGGACATGGCAGTCAGCGATTCCAAAGAAGTAGTCATCGAGGCGAGCCCGGACGAGGTTCTGGAGGTGATTGCTGATGTCGAGTCGGCGCCGGAGTGGTCACCGGCCCAGCAGCAGGTCGAGGTCGTCGACACCGATGCCGAGGGCCGACCGCACCGGGTGAAAATGAAGGTCAAATCGGTGGGCATCACCGACGAGTGCGTCGTCGAGTACACGTGGGCCGACAACGTCATCAGTTGGTCGCTCGTCAGTTCGTCAGCGCAGAAGCGGCAGGACGCGAGCTACACCCTCATCCCGGAGGCGGACAAGACGCGGGTGAAGTTCCAGCTGACCGTCGATCCGAAGATCCCGGTGCCCGGATTCGTGATGAAACGTGCGATCAAGGGCGCGATGAACGACGCCACCGAAGGCTTGCGAAAGCGCGTCCTCTCTCTGAAGAAGGGTGGTCGCTAGCCGTCAGCACTGCTCTTCTACTGTGCTGATGTGACCAAAAGCGGGCCCCTAGCTGGGGTGAGAGTTATCGAATTGGGCGGTATCGGACCGGGGCCGCACGCGGCGATGGTGCTTGCCGACCTCGGGGCCGACGTGGTGCGGGTGCGTCGGCCCGGTGGTTTGGCGATGCCGCGCGAAGACCGGGATTTGATGCACCGCGGCAAACGGATCGTCGACCTCGACGTCAAGGGTGAGCCGCAGAAGTTGCTCGACCTCGTGGCGAAGGCCGACGTGCTGCTCGATCCGTTCCGTCCCGGTACGTGCGAGCGTCTCGGGATCGGACCCGACGACTGCGCGGCGGTGAACCCGCGGCTGATCTATGCCCGCATGACGGGCTGGGGTCAGGACGGGCCGATGGCGCTGACCGCCGGCCACGACATCAACTACCTCTCGTTGACCGGGGCGCTGGGTTCGATGGGTTATCGGGACCGGCCACCGTTGCCGCCGATGAACCTCGTCGCCGACTTCGGCGGCGGTTCGATGCTGCTTCTGCTTGGCATCGTCTCGGCGCTGTATGAACGGGAGAAGTCGGGCAAGGGGCAGGTCATCGACGCCGCGATGGTCGACGGCGTCAGCATTCTGGCGCAGATGCAGTGGACGATGAAGGCCGTGGGCACGCTGTCCGACGAACGCGAATCCAGCCTTTTGGACGGAGGCGCACCCTTCTATCGGACCTATGAGACATCCGACGGCAAATACATGGCGGTCGGTGCAATCGAGCCGCAATTCTTCGCTCAGTTGCTCTCCGGACTCGGCTTGTCGGCCGACGAAATCCCCAACCAAATGGATACCGATTCCTTCCCGCAAATGCGCAAGCTCTTCACGGAACGGTTTGCCGGCAAGACCCGCGACGAGTGGACTGAAGTCTTTGCCGGAACCGACGCCTGTGTCACACCCGTGCTGACGTGGAGCGAGGCCGCACAAGGGGAACATTTGAGTGCTCGGTCGACCATCGTTCACCGCAACGGTTTCGATCAGGCATCGCCGGCACCGCGATTCTCGCGCACCCCGGCGTCCGAGTTCGGGCCGCCGCCCACGGACACCACATCTCTTGAAGATATTGATTGGTAGAAATTTGCTGCTGAATCGTGAGGAATTTGCTACCGCAAACTCCGCAAAGCGGCTACCCTAAGGAACGTGGCTGTCCGCGCGTCACGTGAAGTCGTGATCGAAGCTCCTCCCGAGGTGATCTTGGATGCGCTCGCCGACATCGAGTCGGTGCCGTCCTGGTCTCCGATGCACAGGCGCGTTCAGGTCCTGGACACCTACGACGACGGTCGACCGCATCACGTCAAGGTGCACTACCGGCTGTTGGGAATCAGCGATAAGGAAGTTCTGGAATATCACTGGGGCCGGGACTGGGTGATCTGGGACGCGGAGAAGACCTTCCAGCAGCATGCCCAGCACGTCGAGTACACGTTGCGACCCGAGGCCGGTAACACCCGCGTACGTTTCGACGTGACCATGGAACTGCGCGCGCCGGTGCCCGACTTCCTGATGCGGCGCGCGACAAAGACCGTGCTCGATATCGCTACCGACGGGTTGCGCCGCCGCGTACTCGCGGGAACCGACGGCCGACTGGGCGTCGACGCCGACGCGCACTGACCCGCGCGCGTCTGCTCGGCCGGAGAGCTAGACGGACGTGAGCTCGTTGACCGCAGCTACCCGGCGTTGGCGTTCCACGGTTGCCAGGTAAAACGCCCACGGGAACGTGGAGCTGGTGAACAGAATCAGCAGCAAGTACATCCAGGCGTGGCGAATGCCGCGGCGCCGGCCGTCGACGATCACGTAGAGCGGGAGCAGTACCAGGCTCATGATTGTGTAGTCCTGGCTGGCACTTGCCGCGGCGGGGTTGTCATACCCCAGCAGGATGAATTCCTTCCAGCTGCCGTGGTCCCCCCAGAGCGCGTTGTGAGTGCCTTGCGAATACTCGCTGACGTACTTGTGGTTGAAGTAGTAGCCCAGCACCGTCGCCGCGATGCCGGCGATGTAGAAAACCGCTTCGAGGACAGACACTTTCGGAGTCGCAGGCGTCCTGAAAATCTGCGGATTCAGCATCACGATCGCGACGATGACCGCGATACCGAGGACGAGATGGATGATCAGCGCGAGCATGGTGTCGCAGTCTGGTCCGCCTGGCGAGTTATGTCAATATTGACATAACTACGTGCGGTACCGTTCCCGCATGGCCCGGCCGGCACAGACGGTCCGCAGCGAACGCACCCGCGAAGCCCTGCGGCGTGCTGCCCTGCTCC
>JAVHWG010000264.1:0-2563 GCA_032159965.1 Mycobacterium sp. | reverse complement strand
ATGTGAGGACCGTTACCCTTGTGAGGAAACCAGATTCTCGGCACCGCTGTAAAGACCGGCCGACTGCTGCGGACCTCCTCGTCTGACCCCTGCGCCAAGGATGCGAATGAATATCGGAACCATCGTCGACGCGCCGGCTGCAGGGGCCCCGGACCGCGTGGCGCTGATCATCGGTGACCGGTCGGTGAGTTACCAGGAGTTGGCCGCAGCTGTCGACCAGTGCGCCGCGGGCCTGGCCGAAAGGGGTGGTGCTGGGCGGCGAGTTGCCGTCGTCGACCTCGCAAGCCCGTTGTCGATCTCGACGGTGCTGGCCGCCGCACGCGTCGGTGGCGCGGCAGCGCTGATGAATCCGGCGCTGACTCCGCCGGAGCTCAAGGAACTCATCACCACATCCGGGTGTGCCGACGTCGCAGTAGCGGGGGAGACCTACGCGCAAAAGCTGCGGGAAGCTGGTGTGACCCATATCCTTTCGGCCGTTGGAATGTCTCAGAACCGTCGGTCGCCCACACCGGCGCCCGCCGAAGACGTCAACGACCGCGAAGGCCTCGTTCTGTTCACGAGTGGCACCACCGGACTGCCGAAGCCGATCAGCATTGCCAACCACCAGATGATGGCCCGCACCATGGGTGTCGCGGAACGGTTTCGCGTCGATGCGCCGTTCGTCGTAGCGATGATGAGCGTGCCGTACTTCCACGTCGGCGGTGCTGTGGGATTGATGGCCAACCTGTACGCGGGCAACACCTACGTGATCCAGCCGAAGTTCGACGCGGGCGAATGGTTGCGTCTGGTGCAGGAGCATCGACCCACACTGACCTTCCTGGTGCCGACGATGCTGCAGCGCATCCTCGACCATCCCGATTTCGCGCGCACCGACCTGAGCTCGATGATCTCGATCGCGTATGGCGCTGCTGCCGCACCCCAGGCGTTGGTGCGCCGAGCGATGGCAGCCATGCCGCATGTCGCGTTTACCAACGTGTTCGGTCAGACGGAGACCCTCGGCGCCTACACAGCCTTGCTGCCCGAAGATCACCTCGATCCCCGCCGCGCCGGATCGGTCGGCCGGCCGCTGGCGGGGGTTGAGGTCCGGGTGGTAAACCCCGAGACCGGTGCTGACGTCGAGCCGGGCGAGGTCGGTGAGCTGTGGGTGAACACGAGCCTGCACGTCGGCGAAGGATGGCTGCGCACAGGCGACCTGGGCCGCCGCGACGCCGACGGGTACATCTATCCGAGCGGGCGGCTCAAGGACACCATCAATCGCGGTGGCGAGAAATTCGGGCCAGTCGAGGTCGAGGAAGCTCTACGGGCTCATCCGGCCGTCAAGGACGTCGCGGTTGCCGGAGTCGTCGACGAGGAAATGGGGCAGCGGGTGGGGGTGGCGGTGGTGGCCGACGCCCCGGTGACGCTGGCCGAGTTGCGAGCCCACTGCCGCGAGCTGATCGCGTACTTCAAGCTGCCGGAGCGACTGCTGGTCGTCGACGACATTCCTTACAGCACAACGGGAAAGGTCAACCGGCGCGCGCTCGGCGAGATGATCGCACGTCAGTCGTAGGGGCACGCATTGCGGCCTGCCCCGCACCTGTGGCGAATCAGCCGCCGGGCTTCGGCAACGGCGCCAGCAGTCCCGGTAGTTGCAGCACGGCGATCGCCGGCGGCACGGGGACCGGCGGCGCCTCGTCGGTGAGCTGCCACGTTTGGCAACCGTTGGTCTTGAACGACTTGTCGGTCGGGTCGATGCCCACGATCTGCGACTTCTTGGTCAGCGCGTTGTCGACGATCTTGCCGTCACTACCGACACGCTTCCAGTAACAGGTGCCCTCGCCGACGGGACCGGCCGAGCTGTAATTGCCGGGCGCGATGTCGACGCCCACGGCGAAGGTGCCGTCGCGGTCGATCGTCGTCTTGGGCGCGGGCCCAGGAGCAGGGCCAGGCGCAGACGGATCTGCACCGGCGACAGCCGCCTGCGCCGAACACGCCAGCAGGCCGAGTGTCGCGACGACGACCGCTGCCTTCAAACCCACACCGATGAGGCTACCCGCCGGTCAGCGGTGCGCGATCAGCAACGGCACTCGCTGCTCAGCGGTCGTCAGGGATCCGTGGTGGCCGACCAGGGACGACTCCATCGGCTCGACCGTCCGCCGCACCAGGGCAGCCGAGCCGCGCGCCGCAGCGACTACATCGCCGATTCGCTGGCGCACAACGTCGTCAACGCGCTCGCCGAACCACCCTGCCTCGATCGCCTCGTCACGCGACACCACCCAGGCGCGCTCGGCGACGGTCTCCCGCCACGTCGCCAGCACCGCGTCGGCAGCGCCGTCAGCGGCATAGACGTGACGGGCGCGCGGTTCGCCGCCGATCGCCTGCACGCCGTCCAGTAAGTCCTCACACTGGTCGACGTCGACGGTTTCGGTGCCGTCGACCGTAACCATGCCGTGGTCGGCGACGACCGCCAGCAAGCCGCCCGGCGGCAGACCTTCTACGACGGACTCCACTAGCCGATCAACCTGTCGCAACTGCATCCGCCAGGCCATCGAACCGGGACCGTAGAGATGCCCGACCAGATCGA
>JAVHWG010000246.1:0-4060 GCA_032159965.1 Mycobacterium sp. | reverse complement strand
CCGGTCTCGACGCGCGGGCCTACCGGCTGGCGTGGCCCGCCGATATGACGGTGTTCGAGATCGACCAGCCACGGGTCATCGAGTTCAAGTCCACCACTCTGGCGGGTCTGCGCGCCGCCCCGACGGCCGACCTGCGCACCGTATCCATCGACCTGCGCCACGACTGGCCGGCCGCCTTGCGCGACGCGGGTCTAGACAGCGACCGGCCTACCGCCTGGATCGCCGAGGGTCTGTTCGGCTATCTGCCGCCGGAAGCCCAGGACCGCCTGCTGGATAACATCACCGCGCTCAGCGCCGACGGCAGCCGACTGGCCACCGAAACCGTTCCGGACATGTCGCATCTGGATCTCGAAAAGGCCCGGGAAACGATGCGCAATGCCACCGCCAAATGGCGTGATTACGGCTTCGAACTGGAGTTTGCCGACTTGGGATACGAGGGCGAGCGTCACGAGGTCCCCACCTACCTGGAGAACCTGGGCTGGCGGTCGGTCGGTACGCCGATGAGTCGGCTCTTGGCCGACAACGGACTAGCTGCCATGCCGCACAGCAGCGACTGGGTTCCGATGGCCGGCAGCGTCTACTACACGTCCGTCCTGAGCAAGTAGTCGACCACGATGCCCCCTGACCGAGCGTCACTGCGCGCCTGCTCCCGCCGTGAGGAACAGGACCCTGTATGGCTCTCGTCACAGCCACGGCTGTCATAGCGCGTCGGAGGAATAGCGTAACTCTGGAATACGTCCACTACACCAGTAAGGAACATGAAATAGTTTGTGCTACAACAGTTTACATTAACGCGGTCAGCAGATCAGAACGATGAGCCCAGCGCCTTATCGGCGGTGCGGTTCTCGACAACGCGTCAGTCGCCGGTCAGGACCCGCATGAGTCCTTGGCGGTCGACTTTGCCGGTCGAAAGCATGGGCAGATCGTCCTCTGCGATGAGACGAATGACCTTGGGAACCTTGAATGTCGACAGGTTGCGCCGAGCGTGGGCAACCACGGACTCGACCGACAGTCTCGCCCCGTGGGCGGGCACGACCGCGGCTCCGACCACCTCGTCGCGGATCGGGTGCGGCAGGGCGACCACGAAGCTGTGCAGCACTTCGGGCATCGAATCCAGTACGGACTCGACCTCGGCTGGTGCTACGTTGAATCCCGCGGTCTTGATGAGAGTGCTTGCGCGGCCGGTAAAGTGCAGATGGCCGGCGTCGTCGAACCAGCCCCTGTCTCCGGTGGCATACCAGCCGTCAGGGCCGAACACCTCGTGACGTTCCTGTTTGTAGATGGTGCTCATCACGATCTGGCCGCGAACCTGGATCTCGCCCTCTTCGCCCGCTGGCGCCTCGGCGCCCGTGACGGGGTCGACTATCCGATGTTGCACCACACCGGGCAGCGGGATTCCGAAGGAGCCGCGCAATTCCGGCGGCAGCGGGGTGTCGGGCACCTCGACCATCGTGTGTGGGCCGCCGGTTTCGGTCATGCCCAACAGATTTGGTGCCAGGTCGGGCTCGCCTGGTCGTCGGTCGGGCGGCAGCGCCTCGAGCATCGTGCCGCCTCGCACGCTCGACAGGTCGCGCTCAGCGAAGTCAGGATGGTCAACCATGGCCTGGCTTGCCTGGGCCCAGCATGAGATGAACGTCGCGCGTTCCCGCTCCAACAGCGCCAGCGTGCTGCCAGCCTCGAACACGTCCTGCGCGAGGATGGCGGCGCCGGTCGAGAGTGCCTGCAGCACAACCATAGTCAGGCCGCCCACCCAGAAGAATGGCATGGGGGAGTAGATGCGGTCCGTCGAGGTGACGCCGCGATGGCGCGCCAGAATGTAGGCGTGGCGCACCAGGCTGCCGTGCGTGTGCACGACGGATTTCGGCTGGGCCGTTGTCCCGGATGTGGTGACCACGACGAGGTCGTCCGCGGGCCGCACTTCGTTTTCAGCCGAACGTGCCAGCGACACAACCGATTCCGCACGCGGCCACGGCGTAGCCCAGGGGCGGTCGCAGTCCGGCCAGACGTGGATCCGCCGCAGATAGGGCAGCGCCGGCGCAGCGATGACGGCACCCCCGTCGTCAAGGCTGGGCACAGCGTCCTGGATGCGCCCGATGAGGTCGCGGCCAGCGATCGACTGGCCCATGAGCACCACCTGCACATCGGTGTGGCGCAACAGTCGTCCGAGTTCCCCGCCAGGTGCGAAAGTCGATAGCGGAACGGTAAGCGCGCCGATCCGTGCGGCCGCCAGCCAGGAGATGAGCCACTGGGCGCAGTTCGGGAACAAGATCCCTACCCGGGTCCCTTTGCCGACACCGGAGGCCAGCAGGGCGTCAGCCAATTTCAGCGATGCGGCATCGGCCTCGGCGAAAGTCAGTCGCTCGCTGTCGGTGACGAGGAACTGGCCGTCGGGTTCGGCGCGCCTCAGTCTGAGGAGCTCGGGGATGCTGGCAGGCATGCCGTTTGGCGTCGAAGCGTCCGCCGCAGCCGTGGCTGCGGCCATCAGCCGACGTGGATCGGGATGTGGGAGTATCCCGCGACGTTGGACATGGTTACTCGGCGAAGACCGCCGGTGTCGACATCGAATCTGGGCCAGCGTTGCTGGAGCTGGCTGAAGGCGACGCGGCCCTCGAGTCGGGCGAGCCAGGAGCCCAGGCAGCTGTGCGAGCCGAATCCGAACGCCAGCGTGGTGGCCCCGCCTCGTCGGATGTCGAACGCGTCGGGCCGCTCGTAGGCCCGCGGATCACGGGTCGCGGCCCCGGTCACCAGCAGCGTGGGGGAGCCGGCGGGAATCGTCCCGCCGTCGAGGGTGACGTCGCGGGTCGCAAAGCGCCCCTGATACTGCGACGGCGGGTTCAGCCGCAGCATCTCTTCGATTGCGCCCGGAATCAGTGTGGGATCCGCGAGCACCAACTCCCACTGGTCGGGATTGCGGTGAAAGGCCATCACGCCGTTGCCCACCAGCTTGGTGACCGTCTCACTACCGGCCGCGGCCAGGAGCACCGCGAACGTGGCAATGTCTTCGTCGCTGAGCCGGTGTGTTGCCCCCGCCTCGTCCTCGTAGGTGGCGGTGACGAGTCTGCTGATGATCAGGTCGTCGGGGTTACGGCGCTTCTCGCGTGCCAGATCCAGGAAGTACTCGCCCATCGCCATCGAGGCGGCGACGCCACTTTCGGTGGCGAAGGGGTTGTTTTCCTCCCGGTGCAGGAATCCGTCTGTCCACAAACGGATCTGCTGTCGTTCGCCGGTTGGGACGCCGAGCATCGAGGAGATGATCTCCACGGGGAACAGAGCGGCGAAGTCGGCCACCACATCGAAGTTCTGCCTGTCCTTCAGCAGGTCGATGTAGGAGGTCACCACCTCCACCACGAGCGGCTCCAGATTGGCGATCGCCGCCTTGGTGAACACCTGCCGCACCAGCTTGCGCAGCCGCTCATGCTCCGGAGGGTCCATGATGATCAACATGTTGGTATTCAACCGCTGCCGCATTGACAGGCCGTCCAAGGTCACCCCGTAGGCGCTGCTGAACGTCTCCCAATCCCGGTGCGCGGCAACAACATCCTCGTATCGGGTGAGAGCGTAGAAGTCCCATCGCTCGCTGTAGTAGACGGGCGCCTCATCACGCATCCAGCGGTAGGTCTCATACGGATCGTCGAAGAAGACATCCGAGTACGGATTGAAATCGGCCGACGCGCCGTCTTCGCGTGCTTTTGTGGCCGACGGCGCACCGTGGTCAGTCGACATCTCAGGCGTCGACCCGCATCATGGAAGACAGCGTGCCGCCCATCACCATGGCGACCTCGGCATCGCTGAGCTCCGGGTGACGCTCGGCGTAGCTGAGGGGATCCGCCAGGCCCTCCGGATGGGGGTAGTCCGAGCCGAAGAAGAGGTGGTCGATCGGTACCAGCTTCGCCAGTTCGGCGACGTTCTCCTCCCAGAAGGGGTTGAAGTAGATGCAGCGATGAATGGCCTCCACCGGATCTTCGCTGTAGAGCTGCGGCATCTTCTTGCGTGTGTCGCTGAGGTTCTCCAGTAGCCGGGGTAGCCAGGTTGTTCCGTTCTCCACCATGCCGATCCGAAG
>JAVHWG010000170.1:0-6145 GCA_032159965.1 Mycobacterium sp. | reverse complement strand
ATCGGCGGCCGCACCAGCCGTGAGATGTTTGCATACTTCAGCGGAGTCACCATTATCAACGTTGGATCACCCGAGTGCGATATTGATCGGCGCCGAACGGGTGGGGGGTTGAGGTCATGATGATCTATCTTGCCCTCCGTTCGGTAAGGATTGCTTTCACAGCTGTCCGGAGTGCGAAGTTCATTGGAAATCGAACGATGAGCTTCCTGCCCACCTGTACCTCACAAGCTCCTGGAAGGATCCAGTACTGTCTGCGGGCCGATGATTACCCCTTACTGAGGACGGCGACCAGCGGGACGCTCAATTCGGCAGATCCGGACGTCCGGTACGCCTTGCCGGGACGGCTGCCGTGTCTGCTCGGACGCCGCTCAAAGCTGCCAGGCGGCCCGCGCACAAGCGGACGGTAGCTGCTCGAACGGTTGGGGCGAGACTGCCGGACGTCATCACCACCACCACAGCGGCCGAATACGCCCGCAGCGACACCGCCGTCCGCGTCCCGCTGCCCCGACCGGGTCGACACGCCCCCCGTTTACCCCCCGAAAACCCCTTCCAAGCGACGACTAACAGTGACAAAGGGCGATCACCGAACAGCGGCGTTTGGCCTGGCCAATGGCAGGTTTCGACAACCGGTGACAGATCAGAGACCGTGACGGTCGGTAAGAAGAGGTCGTCGGTTCGAATCCGGCCACCCCGACCAGCCAAACATCAGATCAGGGCCGGTTTCCGCAATTGGGAGACCGGCCCTGATCGTCTCCTGGTGCACCCGTGGGAGAAATTTGGGAGAAGATCTTGCGCGTGGTCGCATGAGGGCTACGTCGATCGAGGACGGGTGAGGGTCGAACGCGCTGCAAGAGAGAAATAGTCAATCCCCGTGGACGGCTACTCTCCTGGGGCTCGTGTCAGTCGGTGGCGAGGAGGCGCTCCAGCCAGTTGCGGCGCGCCGCAACGGCGGCCTTGCTGATCCGCGCCTCGGGTACTTCCCGGTCGAAGGCGTGGATTCCGCCGGGCCACACGTGCAGCTCGGCCTTGCCGCCGGCCTGCCAGATCCGGCCGGCGTAGGCGAGGATCTCATCGCGCAGACACTCGGCGGAGCCGACGTCGAGGAACGCGGGCGGCAGGCCGGTCAGGTCGGTGGCCCGGGCCGGCGCAGCGTACTGCGGCACGTCCGCTCCGCCCCGGACGTCGCCGAGCAGCGAGCTCCAGCCGAACCCGCTGAAGCTGCGATTCCAGAACTCGACTCCATCCATCTGCATGGCCGAGGCGCTGTCGTTGCGGTCGTCGAGCATGGGGCACATCAGCAGCTGGCCGAGCAGGCGGGGGCCGCCCTTGTCGCGCACGGTCAGGGCGAGCGCGGCGCTGAGGCCGCCGCCGGCACTGTTGCCCGTGACGACGATGCGCTCCGGGTCGATGCCGAGTTCGTCCGCGTGGTCGGCGGCCCACAGCAGACCAGCGTAGGCGTCGTTGATCTGGGCGGGGTAAGGGTGCTCGGGCGCGAGCCGGTAGCCGACCGAGATCAGCGTGGCCCCGAACCGCTCGGCTGTCTCCAGCTGCTGGTCGAGCCCGAGGCGGTGATCGTTGCAGAAGAAGCCGCCGCCGTGCAGGTAGTAGAGCACCGGCCGCGATGCGGGCGCGCCGGCGGGCGTGCAGACCAGCAACGGGATCTCGGGTGCGCCGTCCAGGCCGGGCACCGAGGGCTGGGAGACGATGAAACGCCCGCCACGGCTGAGATCCTCAAGCGCCGCCACCTCGGCGTCGACCTCCGCGCGGATCCGCGTCAGCATCTCGACGCTCATCGGCGCCAAATCCGGCTGCTCTGCCAGGTAGGCGTCATAAGCGACCTGAAGTTCGGAATCGAGTGGAACCGGCGCGGCGAGCACGGTCCTCCCCCGTTCAAGATTCACACGCGCACGCTAGCGTCCTCGTTCCCTTCGCGCCAGTCGATTTCAATACCTCGCCGACCGCGCAGCGGGCTGGGCGGAACTGCCGCGCGGGTCAGGCGAGTGCCTGCTCGATCTCGGCCAGTTCCTCAGGCGTAGGCAGGGCAGGCGCCAGCCGTCGACCACCGTGCGCCTGCCGAGAATGCAGGTGGCGGACCTTGTGGGTGCCGAAAATGCCATCCACGGGCCGTGACCTGCCGATCGCGGATCCGTCTGAAGGCTGACGTATGAAGTCCGCGAGGATGAGCCTTCCCGCAACCATCACCCGGTAGCCAGACTCGGCCGCCGCCCGTGCCACGGCAGAGCCAATACCTCCGCTCGCGCCAGCAATCAGCATCGTCCTTGTCACGTCGCCGATCCTGCCACGGCAGCTGATCGGCGTTGGACCCCAGTTCGCCGCGAGCCAGCCCAGAATGCCACCGGACAAGCGAGTGCGGACGGCAGTACGCGCCCATGCCGATTAGCTCGTTACGGAGCGTCACGCAACTCGCTCGCTCAGCTCGCGAACATGCCGACGAACGGATACTGTTCGTCCGCCCCGAACGGCCCGTCGGCCGTGGGGTGTGTTGGGCTCGGGGACGGCCCGCAGTCGGGTCATGAAGGGCGGCGAGGTGGATCCCGGGTTCATACTCGTGCACAGCCTGCTGTTGGGACCTCAGACGTGGGCTCCGGTAGGAGCCAGGCTGACCGCCTCGGGTGCAGCGACGGTGGTGCCATCGTTGCTGGACGTGGCCGATGCGGACCCGCCGTTCTGGCCACGCGTCGCCGACGAAGTCAACGATGCTGTCTCCCGTCTGCCGCACAGCCAACCGGTTTTCCTGGTCGCACACAGCAACGCGGGCCTGCTCGTTCCCGTCATCGTGCACGCGGCTCGGAATCCGGTCGCCGGGTGCCTGTTCGTCGACGCGACCCTGCCGTCTCGTACCGGGCCGACGCCTGCCGCGTCGGCCGAGCGGCTGAGCTTCCTGCGCACCAAGGCGACCGAGGGCCGGCTGCCGCAGTGGACGACGTGGTGGGACGAGGACGACGTCGCGCTGCTGTTCCCCGATCCGCAGACCAGATTGAGGGTCTCGGCCGAGCAGCCCCGCCTTCCGTTGAGCTACTACGAGCAGCAGATTCCGGTACCTGAGGGCTGGGACAACCGGCCATGCGGGTATCTGTTGTTCGGGCCACCGTACGACCGCATGGCGCAGGAGTCCCGGGAACGTGGCTGGGACGTCGACCATGTCCCCGGCCAGCATCTGCACCAACTCGTCGATCCAGACGCGGTGACCGCTCGCATTGTCGCCATGACCGACAGGTGGGCCCTGTCGCGGACTGAGCCGACGCGCGCTCATGCCGCCGACCGCCCGCCATAGGGCGTCACGGGCGTCACACCAATTGCGTCGGTCGTGCCGAGTAGCACGAGTCGGCGGTGGGAAGAACTCGGGTTTTCCTCGCGTAGCGTGTGGTCGATGTTCGACGATTTCCGTCTAGATCATGTGCACCTGGGTGAGGTCACGCTACGGGTCAGGTACGGGGGCGCCGGAGAGCCCGTCGTGCTGCTACACGGCCATCCCCGGACCCACGCGACCTGGCATGAGGTCGCCCCGAGATTGGCTGAGCGTCACCTGGTGGTGGCCCCCGACCTGCGCGGATACGGCGGATCAACGTTGCCGCCGGATGCGCCGGGCCATGCGCAGTCGAGCAAACGGGCGATGGCCCGCGATGTCGTGCGGTTGATGAATCACCTTGGTCATGACCGGTTCGCCGTGGTCGGCCACGATCGTGGAGCGCTGGTCGCTTTCCGCACGGCCATGGACCACCCCGAGTTGGTGTCGCACCTGGTGGTCATGGACGGCCTTCCGGTCATCGAGCACCTCGAGCGCACGGACGCCCTCTTCGCCCGCGCCTGGTGGCACTGGTGGTTTCTCGGCCAGACCGACAAGCCGGCGGAACGCGTGATCTGTGCCGACCCGGACGCGTGGTATCGCACCCCGGAACCCGCCCTGATGGGCGCGGGCAATCATGCCGACGTCTGGGCCGCACTGCGCAACCCGGCAGTCGTTCACGGGATGTGCGAGGACTACCGGGCCGGCTTGGGCATTGATCGAGACCACGACGACGCCGACCGGGCGGCCGGACGGCAAGTCCGTTGCCCAACGCTGCTGCTGGAGTCGGCTGACGACGACCTGGATATCCACGGGGACCCCGCCGCGATCTGGGCTCCCTGGCTCGCCCGGCCACTCCGCCACCGCATCATCGACAGCGAGCATCATCAGGCGGAGCAGGCCCCTGGCGCGGTGGCCGAGGCATTACTCGAATTCTTTTCCAGGAGCGAATAGCGCTCATACAGGCACGACACATATCGACCGGACCACACCGCTCCGGCCCGGCCCGGCCGGGCACCGGGCGCGACGGTGTGTACCGGCATCAAGTCCGTCCCGGCCGTTACGCACCCCCTTTCACCCGGTACTCAGAAGTGATCGTCAACAGCCACCTCCGTCAACCCATAGATTGACGGACAGCACAACGTCAAGCATCATATTGACATGAGCAGTCCTGTGGAGTTGTACACGCTGATCGAACGGGTCGACCGCAACGGGACGGACCCACTCACCAAAATCACCACAGCGGAGCAGCTCAGCGCGGAACTGGGCCGCCTCGGTGACCGGCTGGTCGGCTACTTCGTCGAGCAGGCACGAGCCAAGGGTTATGCATGGTCGGACATCGGGGCACACCTGGGCATGACCCGGCAAGCCGCACAACAGCGGTACACCCCGCGGCAGTCCGCATTGACCTTGGACGACGTCTTGCACGGCGCCGCGTTCAAGGGCCTCGCGCCGCGGGCGCGTGCCGCACTGACCGACGCCGTCGAGCACGCCCGACATCTGGAGCATCCCGCGGTGCGGCCGGCTGACCTACTGCTCGGCCTGCTGGCTGATCCACAGGCGCTTGCCGTCCAGGTGGTTACTCGCCTCGGCGGCGATACCGAAGCCATCCGGTCTGAACTGCAGGTGACCGGCGGCGGCGCACCGGTCGTCATCCCGGTTGAACCGGCCACCCGCGTGGCCCTGGCCAAGGCATTGAGCGAGGCCATCGGCCTGGGACATAACTACATCGGTACCGAGCACCTGCTCCTCGGCATCCTCAACGACCCGAACAGCGACGCGAGCCGAGCGCTCGCCACGGTCGGCGTCACCCTCGACGCGGCCCGCGCTACCCTCCGCCAGATCGTCGAGGAGATCGTCCGCAGCCGCCCGGCCTGAACTCAGGCCACAGGTGGCCCGGACCGCGTCCGCTTCTGCCGCCGACCGTGCGCGCTAGTCAGGGGGAGATCTGCCCCCGGGGGTAGCCATCCGGCACGCTGCGGCCGTCACCCTGACGGTCAAAGATGCACGGGATGCAAGCTGAACTCGGGATCTGGCAGCTTGAATAGGGGTAAGACGACCCTAAGGTGAAGAATGTACC
Organism: Mycobacterium sp.; assembly: GCA_032159965.1. Classification (GTDB taxonomy): domain Bacteria; phylum Actinomycetota; class Actinomycetes; order Mycobacteriales; family Mycobacteriaceae; genus Mycobacterium. The sequence continues at coordinate 758 of JAVHWG010000170.1, read as the reverse complement.
GACCACGCGCCACAACGCCTGCACTCGTCGCCGCGCTGACAACCTTCGTCGTTGTTTCGTCGTCGCTGCTCGGCGGGCATCCGGCGGCCGCCTCGGCGGGTTCACCATCCGCCGGTCAACCCGCGGACAGCGTGCTGGTTATCGGCACGGGCGAAGTCTTCGGTGAGCCCGACACGCTCACCGCCAATTTTGCGGTGGAGACCAGCGCCTCCACCGTCGACGAAGCCCTGAACCGCGCCAACACCGCGGCCATCCGGATGCGAGACGCGCTGGTGCGTGCCGGGCTGACCAGAGCCGACCTGCAGACGTCGAACGTCGACGTCAGTTCGCAACGGAACAACGATGGCAGAATTACCGGCTACACCGTCAGTCAAGGGCTCGCCGCGACGCTCCGGAACCTGCCGCGGGCAGGGGTCTTCCTGTCCGAGGCCATCGCGGCAGGCGGTGACGCCGCGCGACTGAACGGTGTGTGGTTCGCGATCGAGGACGACACGGCACTGCTCACCGAAGCGCGCAAGAAGGCCTTCGCTGATGCCCGAGCAAAGGCCGAACTGTATGCCCGTGAGGCAAGCAGGCCGCTCGGTCGGGTCATCAAGGTAAGCGAGGTGACTCCCGGCGACGTGGGCTCGGGTGGACAGGACCTCAGAACCGGGGCGGACTCGCTGGTGCCGATCGAGCCGGGCCGCCAGCGACGGGCCGTTTCCGTCACGGTGGAGTGGGCCCTCCGGCCGGCATCAGTGCCCCACCGTTTTCATCGT
>JAVHWG010000157.1:0-2733 GCA_032159965.1 Mycobacterium sp. | reverse complement strand
ATGCGCCAGTTGCGCGGCTTAGCGAAGAACGGCCGGAGCAGCCGTGCGCCGAATCCGAGGCCGAAGAACCAGACAAAGCTGCCAATGATGGCGCCCCCCGCCCACCACCAGCGCTCGTCGACGCCCTGCTGGTTGGCCACGGAGCCGAGGAAGATCACCGTGTCGAGATAGACGTGCGGATTGAGCCAGGTCAGGGCGATCATCGTGCCGAGCGCAGCCCGCGATGAGACCTGCGCCGGAGCATCCGACGGCTCGAGCGCCTTTGGGCGGAACGCACGTAGTGCGGCGAAGCTGCCGTAGACGATGAGGAATCCTGAACCGATCACCCGGATGACGACCAGCGCCACGGGAACGCTCTGAATGATCGCGCCGATTCCGAGCACCCCGGCAGCAATGAGCACAGCATCTGAGACGGCGCAGACCAGAACGACCGGCAGTATGACGCCATTGCGTCCCTCGATTCCGAGCCGCAGCACGTAGGCGTTCTGGGCACCGATAACGACGATGAGGGCGAGGCCGGTGCCGAGACCCACGAGCGCGGGCAACAGCGTCATGTTGGGGGTCACGGAGTAAACCTAGGGTCCCAGATCGACAGAAGCCAGCCGTAGCCAGGTTCGGGGTCGTTGCCGAACCCCTTCGGCGAGGAGGGGTGGCCGAACGGAGCAGCTTTGGAGAAGCGCGGTTACCGAGCCGCGCCTAGCATGAACGCCATATACATCATGGTTCACCGACCCTGATGGCAAACAGATGGAGACACGATGAGCATGGCCACGAGAACAGGCACGCAATCGCCTGCGCTGCACGGTGCCGACAGCCACGATCTGATCCGCGTGCAGGGCGCGCGCGTGAACAACCTCAAGGACGTCAGCATCGAGATCCCGAAGCGCCGGCTGACGGTGTTCACCGGGGTCTCCGGCTCAGGCAAGAGCTCCCTGGTGTTCGGCACGATCGCCGCGGAGTCGCAGCGACTGATCAATGAGACCTACAGCGCCTTCGTACAGGGTTTCATGCCAACGCTGGCGCGGCCGGACGTCGACGTGCTCGACGGGCTGACGACGGCGATCATCGTCGACCAGGAGCGGATGGGCGCCAACGCCCGTTCCACCGTCGGCACAGCCACCGACGCCAACGCGATGCTGCGCATCCTCTTCAGCCGGCTCGGGCAGCCGCACATCGGCTCGCCCCAGGCGTTCTCCTTCAACGTCGCCTCGATCTCGGGCGCGGGGGCCGTCACCATCGAGCGGGGCGGCTCCACGACGAAAGAGCGGCGAAGCTTCAGCATCACGGGCGGCATGTGCCCGCGCTGCGAGGGCATGGGCACGGTGAATGACATCGACCTCACTCAGCTCTACGACGACTCCAAGTCGCTGAACGAGGGCGCGCTCACCATCCCTGGCTACACCGCGGATGGTTGGGGCGTGCGGATCTTCACAGGGTCCGGTTTCCTCGACCCCGACAAGCCGATCCGTGACTACACGAAGAAGGAGCTGCACGACTTCCTGCGCCGCGAGCCGACCAAGGTGAAGGTCGGGGATATCAACATGACGTACGAGGGGCTGATCCCCAAGGTTCAGAAGTCAATGCTTTCCAAGGACCGCGAGGCTATGCAGCCACACATCCGTGCCTTCGTGGACCGCGCGGTCACCTTCACCACCTGTCCCGAGTGCGGTGGCACCCGCCTCAGCGAGGGGGCGCGGTCGTCGCGGATCGCGGGTCTCAACATTGCCGACGCTTGTGCGATGCAGATCAGCGACCTAGCCGAATGGGTGCGCGGGCTCGACGAGCCGTCGGTGGCACCGCTTCTCACCTCGCTGCAGCACACCCTCGACTCGTTCGTGGAGATCGGGCTTGGCTACCTCTCGCTCGACCGGCCGTCGGGCACCCTGTCGGGCGGCGAGGCGCAGCGCACCAAGATCATCCGCCACCTCGGTTCGTCCCTCACCGATGTCACCTACGTCTTCGACGAGCCCACTATCGGGCTGCATCCCCATGACATCCAGCGAATGAACGAACTGCTGCTGCGGCTGCGCGACAAGGGCAACACTGTGCTTGTGGTGGAGCACAAGCCGGAGATGATCGCTATCGCAGACCACGTCGTCGACCTCGGCCCCGGCGCAGGGGCTGCAGGCGGCACGGTGTGCTTCGAGGGCACCCTCGACGGGCTGCAGGCCAGCGACACCCTCACCGGCCGCCATCTCGACTACCGGGCCGTTCTCAAGGGGGCGGCCCGCACGCGCACTGGAACATTGAAGATCCGCGGCGCGACGACGCACAACCTGCAGGACGTCGACGTCGACATCCCGCTCGGGGTGCTTGTCGTTGTCACCGGCGTCGCCGGCTCCGGCAAGAGTTCGCTCGTGCACGGGTCGCTGAGCAATCAGCCGGGCGTCGCCGGGGCGGGTGTGGTGTCGATCGACCAGGGCGCGATCCGCGGCTCTCGCCGCAGCAACCCGGCGACGTACACGGGTCTGCTCGATCCGATCCGCACGGCATTCGCGAAGGCCAACGGCGTGAAGCCGGCGCTGTTCAGCTCCAACTCCGAGGGCGCCTGCCCCAACTGCAACGGCGCCGGCGTCATCTACACAGACCTGGGAATGATGGCGGGTGTCGCGACTACCTGCGAGGTTTGCGAGGGGAAGCGATTCCAGGCGTCCGTTCTGGAGCATCACCTAGGTGGTCGCGACATCAGCGAAGTGCTCGCGATGTCAGTGGCCGAGGCCGAGGAGTTCTTCG
>JAVHWG010000291.1:0-34765 GCA_032159965.1 Mycobacterium sp. | reverse complement strand
CACGTTGAAAAACGATGGTCCCGAACAGGCGGTTGTCACCAAGGTTCAAGCCGATTTGCTCTTCTCAAGCATGTTAATGGATTGCACAGAAAGCGGCGCCGGCCCGTCGGTGATTACCGGCAACTATGCGCTGACGTTTCCGTTGGCCGGCGACTATCAGTTTGGTGATTTAAAATCCGAATCCATGTCAACCGAGGTGCACTACATCGTCAAGCCAAGCTCGGTTGACCGAATGCAGGTTACGGTTGGCCCAGAGCGGCAAAGCGGCAACAACTATCCCACGGTACTGGCGGTCCGGATATCGCTTGTCCACGATGGATCGCAGAAACTTGAGGTAGGTGCCGTCGCCTTGGCGGCAGACACGGAGCATATCCAGGCGCAAATCGACAAATCGCGTAGCGCCAGCTGCGCCAGAGACAATCTGTCAAAACTTGACGAGCTCTACGCGAACAGTAACGTCCATTCGAGCGATCTAGATCGCCTCCGGCAGAAATATACTCAGTTGGCAGGTGGGTGATCCGCAATTGAATTCAATCGTCCAAGTCGTACCGCTCAGCGACGAATGGCCGTGTGATATCGGTACTCAGCTGGATGCGATTGGCCGTGCAAAAGCCGATAACTTGCGGCGATGAAGGTCGTGAGAGCCGGATCCTTCCTCGCCCTCGTGATGGCGGTCGCGTTGGGCTGTGGCCACCCGCAGCCCGGATCAACTCGGACCCCCACTCCGACGCCGCCTCCCAAGGTGCCCAGCCTGATCGATCCGCGCTGGATGAGCTTCGACAAAACCCAACCGTGGAATTGGGAGGACGTCGACCGCAAGATCACCACGGAATATCAGGAGTTCGGTTTTCGGCCGATGGGGGAGACGGAGTTTCCACACGGCTGCAACGGCTGTGGCGAATACCCGTCGACTGCGCGTGTAAGGGTCTACGCCCCTGGCAAATTCGACCCGGGTGAATTTCGCACCGGCCAGCCGGTCAGCGTCAACGGCGCGGACGGTTTCCTCCGCCCCGCACCCGGCCCCGACGACCGTCTGCTCGCTTGGCAGTACGCCGACAACGCATGGGCCACCGCGACAGGCACCACGACCATCACGGCCAAACTCGAACCACTGCTTGAACTCGCACGCGCACTGCGCCCCGACGACCGCAGTCCTGTCCGGCTCCCGTTGAGCCTGCCCACCTTCCCGGCCGCGATGCCGTTGGCCGCCTTCGAGATCGAACCTGCGCCGTACGGAACGATCGTCACGTTCGACCAATGCACCACTTTTGGTCCTGATCCCGCGTCTGATCCCGCGGCGCCCAAGTGCGCGCAGAGGTCAGACAGCCTGCGGGTGCAGATCTGGCGAAGGGACGGCTACGACTCCCTAATCGACGAAACTAGGGCGGTCGCCATAAAGATCGGGGGCAAGGACGGCAAGTACGACAAGGCCTCGCACGTGGCCGCCGTGCAGGTCGACACCGAAATGCTCGTCGTGTTCGAGCTCAGCGGTCCCTACCCGGCGCCGCCGACCACCTCACTCGAAGACGTCCTAAACGGGGTGAAGTGGGCAGCGGAACCCGGAAACGACGCTACCTGGCAGGCCGTCACCGACTGGACGAAATAGCCGTGCGCGAGTACGAGGCCATCCCCACGGTGGCCGCTTCGCAGGCGAGTGATTAAGTAACGAGCTATGCCCGGAATGGCCGAACTCGCATTAGGTGCCGCCCCGATCTTCGGCGGCGCGCTTCTCGGCGTCGCGGCCGGTCAGATCAAGGGACCGGACTTTCGGGCGACGATCAAGGCAGACCTCGACCTGCTGGACCGCATCCCAGAAGAAGAGTCGGCACGACGTGCGGCGCTGCAACGGTCCATCAACCGGCGCATCGACGATCTGGTGGTGGCCGACGAGCGCAGCCGGGAACTGCGCCAGGCCGCAAGCTCCTATCAGGGCAACTGGCGCGACATCGTGTTGGTGCTGTGCGCAGTCCTTTTCACGGTCGTGTGGTGGAACGTGCCTCACAGCCGGGCCAACTGGCTGGTGATGTTCATCGCGATGGTCGTCGTGTCGGTGGTGGCGGCGCTCTACGCGTTCCGGGGAATTCGACGAGCCGTGCGGGCAGTGGTGCGCCGGCAACCGAGCTAATCAGGCGCAAAGTCTCATGCATCAAACGCCCGACTCGGAGTCGAATATCCGTGTTGAATGCCGATGTGGGTGACCGTTCCCGTTCGTTCGTCCGCCGTCTCACGGATTATCGCTGGCTTTTTCTGGCAATCGCGGCTGTGGCCGCATTTGTGCTGGGCTGTGTCGGCTTCGCCCAGTTTGCAGGCACCCTAGGCCCGACCGATGTGGCTTATTCCAGTTTGAAGCTGTTCTTCTTGACGGCGCCGGAAAAACCGCAACTTCCCGTGCCGTTGGACATCGCGCGGTTCCTTGCGCCGCTGGTCGGAGGGTTTGCGGCAGTGCGAGGTTTGGCAGTTCTGTTTCGTGACCGCGCGCAGCAAATGCGGATACCGATGATGAGAAATCACTATGTCGTGTGCGGACTGGGTTATGTCGGAAAGCTTTTCGTGCAGCAACTACGAGACGCCAATGCTCAAGTTGTCGTCATCGAGTCGAACCCGGCGAACCCCCTCATCGAAGCGGTTCGCAGTATGCACGTCCCGGTCATCGTCGGCGACGCGCAGATAGATCGGACCCTGCGGGCAGCCGGTATACACCGAGCGGCACATTTGCTGGCCGTGTCTGACAAGGATGCGGTCAACACCGAGATCACGGTCCAAGCTCAACGCATGGTCGCGAGACGGCAAAGAGGTGAATTGCAATGTCTCGCGCAACTTGGGGACCCCGACCTGAGTACTCTGCTCCGGATTCAGGAGGTCAACCTGCCAGGCGATTCGTCGTCGCTCGACTTTTTCAACACCGATGACATAGGCGCACGGTTGCTGCTCGACGATTTCGGAGTCGATCCTCATAGGGGGGATAGCCACATTCTTGTCAGCCGATTGGAGGCTTTCGGAATGGCACTGGTGCAACACGCGATCCGTGATTGGCATCGAGCTCATACGGGCAACAGATTGTGGATCAGTGTTCTAGACCATGATGCTGGCGACCGATTGGACGAACTTCGCCAGCACAACCCTGCGCTCGACAATGTCTGCACGCTCGAGAGCGCGCCGCGTATGCGTATCCACGAGCTTCTGAAAACAGCTACGACAAGGGGAGCGCCGGCCCTGTCCCGCGCATACATCAGCGCGTATCGCGACGAAGACTCGTTAGAAACTGCGTTGTCCCTACGGCACGAGCGGGTTCTCCGGTCGGTACCGATGGTGCTCGTTCTGTCGAGAGCCGAGGGGGTCGCACGGGTCATCGACGAGACCCGGGGATCCGGTCCTCTCGACAAAGTCGACGTGTTCCGAAAACTGGAAAGGACGTGCACGCTCGAACTAGTCAAGACCGGTTCGTACCGGAAGATCGCACAGGTGTTGCATGAAGGGTGGAGTGAGTTCCGGCTGAGCGTGGGCAAGCCGGCGCCGTCCTGGGCGGATCTGGACGACGACCATCGGAACGTCAGCTTGGACATGGCCCGCAGCATGGCAGTCCTACTTCGGAGCATCGGCTGCCGGATCGCGCCGCTACGAAATTGGGACGCATCCGATTTCGCGTTCGGCGATGACGAAGTGGAGACTCTGGCCCGGGTGCAGCACGATCGGTGGATGAGTGAACGTCGTAGGCGCGGCTGGTGCGCTGGACCGTACGACGAGGCGAAGAAGTTGACGCCCTACCTCATGCCGTTCGACCGATTGCCCGAACACGTTGCTGAACAAAACCGCATTGCTGTCAGGGGGTTCCCCGCTGCACTCGCGTTGGCCGGGTTGGGGATAGTTCGCGTCGGGCGCCCAGCCGCGCAGCACTAGTCGGGCAACGCAGAGGAGAACAACTGCTGCAGCGCCAGCCAATGACGCTCAGCCGCCCGGGCGTCGTACGGTGCGTTATCGGGTACCGCGAAACCATGTGCGGCAGAATAGGTTTCGATGGAGTGTGGGACGCCGGCTGTTTCCAGCGCGTCCTCGAGTGTCGCCGCCTGTTCGGCGGTGAAGCTGCCGTCGTTCTCGGCGGCACCCACGTATACCGTCGCCGTCATCTTGTCGGCCAGTAGGTGTGGACTGTCGGGACCATCGGATACCAGCCCGCCGCCGTGGATCGAGCCGGCGGCGGCGACGCGGTCGGGAACCAGTCCTGCGGCGACCACCGACATCCGTCCGCCCATGCAGTAGCCGCAAACCCCGAATCGATCACCCTTCACTTCGGGGCGCCCCGCCAGGAACTCGAAGAACGCAGAGGCGTCGGCTTCCACCTTGTCGTTGGTGAGGCCGCCGATCATGCCGAACAGCCTCGTGCGCTCCGCCGGGTCGCTGAACACGGTCAACATGTCGAACGGCTGCCAGTCACCGTCGCGGTAGTACACGTCGGGCAGCAGCACGGCATATCCGAAGCCGGCGAGTGTGTCGGCCATCTCGTGAAAGGTGGTTCGCACCCCGCCGGCGTCCGGAAACATGACCACACCCGGCCACGGGCCGGTGCCGTTCGGTGTGTGCAGGGTGACGGGGCAATTGCCGTCGGGTGTGGTGACGGTTGCAGAGACGCTCGGCATGGTTCCGTTCTACTCGACGGCTCGGCAAGTAAGCTGACCGGCGTGCCGATCGCCACCCCGTACGAGGATCTTCTGCGATTGGTGATGGACACGGGAACCGCGAAACCCGACCGCACGGGCACGGGCACCCGAAGCCTGTTCGGTCGGCAGATCCGGTACGACCTGTCGCAGGGCTTCCCGCTGATCACCACAAAGAAGGTGCACCTCAAATCGATCGTCTACGAGCTTCTGTGGTTCCTCCGCGGGGATTCGAACGTCGACTGGCTACACCGGCACGGGGTCACCATTTGGGACGAATGGGCTTCGGAGACAGGGGATCTCGGGCCCATTTACGGCGTACAGTGGCGGTCCTGGCCGACGCCGTCGGGCGATCACGTCGATCAGATCAGCGCAGCGCTGGAGCTTCTGCGGACCGAGCCGGACTCGCGGCGGATCATCGTGTCGGCCTGGAACGTCGCAGAGATTCCGCAGATGGCACTGCCGCCCTGTCACGCGTTCTTCCAGTTCTATGTCGCCGAGGGCCGGCTGAGCTGCCAGCTGTACCAGCGCAGCGCGGATCTTTTCCTCGGTGTGCCGTTCAATATCGCCAGCTACGCGCTGCTGACCCACATGATGGCCGCCCAGGCCGGTCTTGGGGTCGGGGAGTTCGTCTGGACCGGCGGCGATTGCCACATCTACGACAACCACGTCGAGCAGGTCGCCGAACAGCTCGGTCGCCAGCCGCGGCCCTACCCCGAACTCGTTCTGGCGCATCGTGATTCGCTGTACGACTACACCTACGAGGACATCACGATCAAGAACTACGACCCGCACCCGGCGATCAAGGCGCCAGTGGCGGTATGAGGCCTGCTCGCAGGGCCGGATATTGACTGGCACGGTGGGCCTGATCTGGGCTCAGACGGCATCAGGAGTGATCGGGCGCGCCGGCGCGATTCCGTGGCATCTTCCCGAGGACCTCGCCCGGTTCAAAGAGCTCACCCTCGGCCACACCGTCGTCATGGGCAGGCGGACGTGGGAATCGTTGCCTGCACGCGTGCGCCCGTTGCCCGGGCGACGAAACGTCGTACTCACCAAACAGGCTGACTTCGTGGCAGTCGGCGCGGACGTCGTGACCTCGGTGGAAGATGCGCTTCGCCCAAGAGGTTCATCTGAAGACGATGCTTTCGACGTGGACGACCAGGTATGGGTGATCGGGGGCGCCCAGATCTATCCACTGGCCCTTGCGCACGCCTGCCGCTGTGAGGTGACCGAAGTCGACCTTCACCTGCCGCGAGAGGACGACGACGCGATGGCCCCGATGCTCGACCAAGGCTGGACGGGTGAGGACGAGGACTGGCAGGTGAGCAGGGCGGGGTTGCGGTACCGGTTCAGCAGCTATCGGCGGCTATGAGTGCTCGCCTGACCCTTGATCAGGCGCGGCGTGTCGCCGTCGCTGCTCAGGGTTTCACCGAGCCCGCACCCACGGGGCCCGTCCATCGGTCCCATCTGCGTCGGTTGATATCCAGAATTCAAGTGCTGCAGCTTGATTCGGTTTCAGTGGCCGTGCGCGCGCACTACGCGCCGGTGTTCAGCCGCCTCGGCATCTACAACCGTGACATTCTGGATCGGGCGGCCTGGCGGCATAGCGCCCGCGCACCGCGGCTGCTGGTCGAATACTGGGCCCACGAAGCCGCGTTGATGTCCGTCGAGGACTGGCCGCTGATGCGCTGGCGGATGCGTGAGTATCAGCATGGACGCTGGGGCAACGTCAAGCGCAACCCGAAGCTCGCCGACGACATCATCGCCGCCATCGCCGACCTCGGCCCCAGCACGGCGGGCCAGATCGAGGCACATTTGGCCGCCGAACCGCGGGGAAGAAAGGGGCCGTGGTGGGACCGCAGCGACACCAAGTGGGTGGCTGAGGCACTGTTCGCGTCCGGACTGTTGACGACGGCCACCCGCGTCGGTTTCGCCCGCCACTACGACCTCACCGAGAACGTGTTGCCGCCCGATGTGCTCGCCCGGCAGATCCCTGACGGCGACGCGATCCATGAGCTCACGCTGCGCGCGGCGACGGCGCTGGGCGTGGGTACCGAGGCCGACATCCGCGACTACTTCCGGCTGTCGCACAAGCAGAGCAAGCCCGCCGTCGCCGACCTGGTCGCGGCGGGAGAACTCGAAACAGTCGAGGTCGAAGGCTGGACGGTGCCCGCCTACCTGCGGGCAGGGCAACCCGTGCCGCGCGCCGACCGGGGAACCGCGCTGTTGTGTCCGTTCGACCCGCTGATCTTTTTCCGGCCGCGAGTCGAGCGGCTGTTCGGCTTCCACTACCGGATCGAGATCTACACACCGGCGCCGAAACGGCGGTACGGCTACTACGTGTGGCCGTTCCTGCTCGACGGGAGGCTCGTGGGGCGCGTCGATCTGAAAGCCGAGCGCATCACCGGCGCCCTGCACGTCGTCGGCGCATACCTCGAGGAGAATCAACAGCAGGCCCGCGTCGCGCCAGCGCTCGCGGCTGAGCTGAAGTCGATGGCGGCATGGCTTGACCTGGGGCGAGTCACCGTCGGTGAGCGTGGTGACCTCGTCGGGCCGTTGTCACGCGCGCTGCGATGAACCGCACTCCACGGGCAGTGCCGAGCGTCGGTCTATACAGTGGGTGAAGTGGACGATCGTCCCAGAATGCAACTGAACCGGCGGACATTCGTCGGCGCCTCGATCGCCGTCGGCGGCGCGGCCGCCACTGGACCGCTGATCGCCGGCTGCACCGACACCGACAACCACGATGACGGCCAGGCGTCTGTCGTCCACATGAAGATCAACGGGCAAGCGCGAGAAATCACCGTAGAGAACCGCACCTCGCTTCTCGACATGCTCCGCGAACGGGCGGATCTTCCCGGGACCAAGAAGGGCTGCGATCAAGGGGCCTGCGGTGCGTGCACCGTCCTCGTCGACGGCCGGCGCATCAACTCCTGCCTGACACTCGCGGTGATGCACGACGGCGCCGCCGTGACCACCATCGAGGGACTGGCCCAGGGCGACCGCCTGCATCCGCTCCAGCAGGCATTCATCGACGAGGACGCATTTCAGTGCGGCTACTGCACCGCGGGCCAGATCATCTCTGGTGTTGGTTGCATCGCGGAGAAGCACACCGGGTCACCCGCCGAGATCCGAGAATGGATGAGCGGCAACATCTGTCGGTGCGGGGCTTACACCAACATCGTCAACGCGATCGCCACCGCGGCCAAGGCCACCTAGGCCCGATGTTTCCGTTCCGGTTCTCGAAAGCCGCCGACGAGCAGTCGGCATTGGCCGCCGGAGCAGCGGGCGCCCGCTACATCGCCGGGGGCACCACCTTGGTCGACCTCATGCGTGAGACGGTCGAGCGGCCGGACGCGGTGGTCGACATCAATGGTCTGCCGTACACGCAGATCGACGTGCAGCCGGCAAACCTGCGCATCGGATCGCTGGTGCGGATGTCGGATCTGGCCGCACATCCCACTGTGCGACAACAGGTTCCGGCTATCGTCCAGGCACTCGAACTCAGCGCCTCCGCTCAACTGCGCAACATGGCCTCGATCGGGGGCAACCTGATGCAGCGCCCCAGGTGCCTGTACTTTCGCGATGTGTCGGCTCCGTGCAACCGACGCACACCCGGGGCCGGCTGCGCGGCGATCGGAGGCCGCAACCGGGCCCACGCGATTCTGGGCACCAGTGACCAGTGTGTCGCGACTCATCCATCCGACCTCGCGGTGGTCCTGGTGGCGCTGGACGCCTCACTCGTCGCCCGTGACCGCAACGGCGACAGACGAATCCCGCTGTCGCAATTCTTCCGTGCGCCTGAAAGCACGCCGCAGAACGAACATGACCTGCGGGCCGGGGAGCTGATTGTGGCCGTCGACGTCCCGCTCGGCCCCGAGGCCCGTCGTTCCGGGTACCTGAAGGTCCGTGACCGTGAATCGTACGAGTTCGCGTTGACCTCGGCGGCAGTCGCGCTCGACATCACCGGCGGGGTCATTCGTGGCGCGCGGGTCGCCGCAGGCGGTGTCGGCACCGTGCCGTGGCGTCTTCCAGCCGTCGAGAACGCACTTCGCGGAAAGGCGCCGAACCCCGACCTGTTCCGGGCCGCCGCCGCGCTGGCCGCCGATGGTGCCAAGCCGTTGTCGGAAAACGGGTTCAAGGTGGAACTCGTCAAACGGACAGTCGAGCGCCAACTGAACACCGTGGCGGCGTTGCCATGACCCGTCCGATTCCCGCCGCGCAGTTGGCGACCGGACAGCCGGTGACGCGGGTCGACGGCCGACTGAAGGTCACCGGAAAGGCCGCCTACGCGGCGGACAACCAGCTCGCCAACTTGGCGTACGCCGTGTTGGTCACGAGCACCGTGGCGCGCGGACGTATCGACCGGCTCGACTCAGCCGCGGCGCAGCGCCACCCCGACGTGCTGCGGGTGCTCACCGATTTCACCGGCGTCAAGCTGCCGTACGACCCGCGGCAGGTGGCGTACTTCGGCCAACCTGTTGCGGTGGTGGTGGCGGCGACGCTGGAGGCGGCGACGCACGGTGCCTCACTGGTCGAGGTTCGGTACTCGAGCCAACCGCAATTGACGGATATCGATGCGCCGCAAGCAGTCCCGCAACAGGGAAAACAAAAGGACTACTCCCGCGGTAACGCCGACGATGCACTGCGCACCGCGGCGGTCGTGACTGACCTCAGCTACTCGATCGCGCGCAACAACCACAACGCCATGGAGTTGCCCGCCACCATCGCGAGCTGGGACGGCGATCGGCTCACCGTGTGGGACAAGGTGCAAAGCATCAGTTCGGCGCAACAGGCCCACGCCGCGGCGAACGGCGTGCCCGTCGACCACGTCCGTGTGATCTCCCCGTTCGTCGGGGGTGCGTTCGGCAGTGCGGGCCGCACCTGGCCGCATCAACTGCTGTCCGGGTTCGCCGCACGGCAGATGCGACGACCGGTCAAGCTCGTTCTGACCCGCAAGCAGATGTACAGCGGGATCGGCTACCGGCCCACCAGCAGGCAGCGCATGGCGATCGGCGCAGACCGGTCCGGAACCCTCACCGCGATTACTCACGAGGGACGCACCGAGAACGCCAAGTACGATTCCTACGAAGACGGTCTGGCGGGCAACCCGCGATTCGTGTACCGCGTGCCGAACATGCGCTCGACGTATCGTGTTGTGCCTCTTGATATCAACGTGCCGACGTACATGCGCGGGCCGGGTGCCGTCACCGGCACGTTCGCGCTGGAGTCGAGCATGGACGACCTCGCACATCGGCTGGGGATCGACCCGATCGAGCTGCGTTTGCGTAACGAACCGGATCGCGACGAGACCAGCGGCAATCCGTTCTCCACGCGGCGGCTGCCCGACTGTCTGAAGCAGGGTGCGAGCGCATTCGGCTGGGAACGGCGCAATCCGGCACCGGGCGTCACGCGCGACGGCAACCAACTGATCGGGATGGGCGTGGCTGCGGCGGCTTACCACACCTCGCGCAGCGAGTGCACCGTCATGGCACGGGTGAACGCCGACGGTACTGCCGACGTGCAGAGCGGAACCAGCGACATGGGGCCGGGAACGTACACCTCGATGACGCAGGTTGCCGCCGACGCGCTCGGATTGTCCATCCCGCGGGTCCGATTCGCTCTCGGTGACAGCAATTTCCCACCGGCGCCGTCGCATTCGGGGTCGCGGACCATGGCCTCCGTCGGCTCAGCGGTTTTCACCGCGGCGAACATGTTGCGCGACAGGCTGATCCGGACCGCAGTGGTAGATCCCGGTTCACCGTTGTCCGGGGTGCGGCCCGAGGATGTCTCGGTGGCCGACGGCCGCATGTACGTCACGGCGGCACCCGCTCGAGGCGAGAGTTATCAGGACCTCTTGAGGCGCCGCGGGTGGCCGAGCCTGGATTTCGAGCAGACCTGGAAGCCGGAGGACGTGGACAAGCGGTATTCGATGTATGCCTACGGTGCGGTCTTCGCCGAGGTCGCCGTCGACCAGTTGCTTGCGACCGTGCGGGTCCGTCGCGTCTACGCGTGCTACGACGCCGGCCGGGTGATCAACCCCAAACTTGCCCGCAGCCAGGCGATCGGCGGCATGGTCGGCGGCATCGGCATGGCGCTGCTCGAAGGCACCGATCTCGACCACCGCGACGGGCGGATCGTCAACGCGAACATGTCGGACTATCTGGTCCCCGTGAACGCCGACATCCCTGCGCTCGATGCGACATTCCTGCCTGCCGAGGACATGATCGCCGACCCCATCGGGGTGAAGGGTTTGGGCGAGCTCGTCATCGTCGGTGTACCGGCGGCGATCGCCAACGCCGTGTTCAACGCCACCGGCAAGCGTGTCACCGATCTGCCGATCACCCTGGAAAAGCTGCTCTGACCGGGCGGGTCAGTTGAGCGGAATGTTGTTGTCCGCCTTGGAATCCTGGTACTGCTGCGAGAGCTCATCGTATTGGCCGCGAATTCGCCGCTGCTGGTCTTGCATCCGGCTGCGGTCGTCCTCCGGCGCGGACTCCGCGAGCTCGGGTATCGAGTACGCGGTCCAGAACGCGTTGCTGCGGCGGTAGCCGCCGGGCTCGAGCCCGAAGACCTCCTTGAGGATTCTCAGGTCATGCGGGATGGCGAAGGCGTCGCGGGAATCCTCATGGCTGAAGAAGTAGTAGAAGTTGTCGAATCCGGTCCAGGTGATCGCCGACATGCACAGCGTGCAGGGCTCATGCGTGGCGAGAAACAACAGATCACGCGCGGGCTCGGGGTCGTCCAGTTCATAGAATTGTTTCAGCGTGTGCACTTCACCGTGCCAAAGCGGACTCTGCGTCTCGACATTGGTTCCGGCGATCACCAGCGACAGGTCCGATTTCCGCAGAATCGCCGCGCCGAAGAGTTTGTTCCCGTTGGCCACACCGCGCGCGGTCAGCGGCAGAATGTCGTGCTCGATGACGTCGAGCATGCGCTGTGCAATCAGGTCGGTATCGATGTCGCGATTCTAACGCGCCGATTCGCTTACCTCGCAGGTAATCGACTCACCGCACGGCGGGCGCGATGATCGAATTCATGTCCGACCACGACGCACGGCCGCCGATTCTGTTCCTGCATGGGCTATTCAGCAATCCCGCTCTGATGACGGACTGGATCGAGTTCATGGAATCAGCCGGTTACACCTGCCACACGCCGGCCTTGCCGGGCCACCAGCCGGCCGACCTGGCGGTGCTGCGTCGAATTACCCTGTCCGACTACGTCAACCATGCCCTGGCGGCATACGACGCATTGGACGAATCGCCGGTGGTGATCGGGCACAGCATCGGCGGCCTGATCGCGCAGCATGTCGCGGCAGTGCGCAATCCCAGGGCGATGGTGCTGCTGGCATCGGTGCCGCCCGGAGTGCTGTGGCCTCAGCTGCGTTCGCTGCCGCACCTGCTTCCGCTCATGCCCAGCCTGCTGACCGGACGCCCGATACGGCCGTCCGACGCGACATTTCGCGCGATCCCGCTCTATGGCCTCGCGGACAACGAGATGAGCGAGATCATCGGAAAATTCGTGCCTGACTCACCGCACGTCTTCAACTCCATGAGCTTGGGCACGCGGGACACCCGCGTCGACAGGCGTGCCGTGTCGTGCCCCGTGCTGTGTGTCAGCGGCGGTGCCGACCGCAACGTCGCGAACTGGACCTCACGCCGCATCGCGCGCAGGTACGGCGCGCAGCACCACCATCATCCGGGGTTGCCGCATTGGATCGTCGCCCGTTCGGCGCTGCACCAGGTCGCGCCGCCCGTGCTCGGGTGGCTGGACGCGACGCTGGCGGATCGGAGCGCCGTCGCGGGCTAGGGTAGGCGCGTGGCTGAGACCGCGCCGCTTCGGGTGCAACTGATCGCCCAGACGCAGTTCCTGGCGCCGCCGGACGTTCCGTGGTCCACCGAGGCGGACGGGGGACAGGCGCTGACCGAGTTCGCGGGCCGCGCGTGTTATCAGAGTTGGTCTAAGCCCAATCCGAAGACCGCGACCAACGCCGCCTATCTGCGCCACATCATCGACGTCGGGCATTTCTCGGTGCTCGAGCACGCCTCGGTGACGTTCTATGTCACCGGCCTGTCGCGGTCCTGCACCCATGAACTGATCCGACACCGGCACTTCTCCTATTCACAGCTGTCGCAGCGGTTCGTGCCCGACGTGGACGCCCAGGTCGTGCTGCCGCCCGGCATGGAGGACGACCCCGAGGCGCAGAGGCTGTTCCTCGCCCACGCCGACGCCAGCCGCGAGGTCTACACCGCGCTGCTGGCAAGGCTTGAAGCCAAGTTCTCCGGCGAGCCCAACGCCGTGCTGCGGCGCAAGCAGGCGCGCCAGGCCGCGCGGGCGGTCTTGCCGAATGCCACTGAAACCCGCATCGTCGTGACCGGAAACTACCGGGCGTGGCGCCACTTCATCGCGATGCGGGCCAGTGAGCACGCCGACGTGGAGATCCGGAGGCTGGCGATCGAGTGCCTGCGCCAGCTCGCCGACCTCGCGCCGGCGGTCTTCGAGGACTTCGAAATCACGACGCTGGCCGACGGCAGCGAAGTGGCGACCTCTCCGCTTGCTACAGAGGGCTAACCGCAGCAGTAAAACGTTGGGCACCGCGGGTAACCTAGGAACCCGTGAGTACCAGCGGGATGGACGTCGGCGCGCAACTGGGCACTGTTCTCACCGCGATGGCGACGCCGTTCAAGCGTGACGGGTCGCTGGACCTCGACGCCGCCGCTCGCCTGGCTGGCCATCTGGTGGACGCAGGCTGCGACGGTCTGGTTCTTTCGGGCACCACCGGCGAATCGCCGACGACCACCGACGACGAGAAGTGCGCGCTTGTCCGGACCGTGCTGGACGCCGTGGGCGACCGGGCACGCGTCGTCGCGGGAGCAGGTACCTACGACACCGCGCACAGTGTCGAGCTCGCCACGGCCGCGGAGGCGGAGGGCGCGCACGGGCTTCTCGTGGTCACGCCCTACTACTCCCGGCCGTCGCAGGCCGGGCTGCTGGCCCACTTCAGGGCAATCGCCGACGCCGTTTCGGTGCCCATCTTGCTGTACGACATCCCGCCGAGGTCCGTCGTGCCGATCGACTCCGACACGATCCGGGCGCTCGCCGAACATCCCAACATCGTCGGCGTCAAGGACGCCAAGGGGGATCTGAATGCCGGCGCCGTGTTGATGGCGGAAACCGGGCTGGCTTACTACTCGGGCGATGACGTGGTGAACCTGCCCTGGCTGGCGATGGGAGCCACAGGCTTCGTCAGTGTGTGGGGCCATGTAGCCGCCAGTCAGTTACGAGACATGTTGACGGCGTTCAATTCTGGTGACATCGCCACAGCCCGCAAGATCAACGTCACCCTCGCCCCCCTCGGGGACGCTCAGGCCCGCCTCGGGGGCGTCACGATGGCCAAGGAAGGCCTGCGGCTGCAGGGCATCGACGTCGGCGACCCGCGCCTGCCGCAGCTGCCGGCCACCCCTGATCAAGTCGAAGCGCTTGCGGCCGACATGCGCGCGGCGGCGGTACTGCGCTGATGACGATGGCGCCGGCTGGGCGGCGGCTGCGGTGGTGATCAATCACGACCTGAAGCCGCCCGAACCCCTTGAGCCGGGCGCGCTTCGGGTTACCGCGCTCGGTGGCATCAGCGAAATCGGCCGGAACATGACCGTTTTCGAGCATCTCGGGCGGTTGCTGATCGTCGACTGCGGCGTATTGTTCCCCAACCACGACGAGCCGTCCGTCGATCTGATCCTTCCGGACATGCGGCTGGTGGAGAGTCGGCTCGACGACGTCGAGGCATTGTTGCTCACGCACGCGCACGAGGATCACATCGGGGCCATCCCGTACCTGCTCAAGCTTCGTCCCGACATCCCCGTCGTCGGGTCCAAGTTCACGCTTGCGCTGGTTGCGGAGAAGTGTCGTGAGCACCGGATCAAACCTGTGTTCACCGAGGTCTCGGAGGGTAGCCGCACCACCCACGGTGTGTTCGAGTGCGAGTTCTTCGCCGTCAACCATTCGATACCAGACGCGCTGGCGATCGGCATCCGCACCAGCGCGGGCACAGTGCTGCACACCGGCGACATCAAGTTCGACCAGCTGCCGCTCGACGGCCGCCCGACCGACCTGCCGGGGATGTCGCGGCTCGGCTTGACTGGGGTCGACCTGCTGCTGGTGGACTCGACGAATGCTGAAGTGCCCGGGGTCGGCCCGTCGGAAAGCGAGATCGGGCCCGCACTGCATCGGCTGATCCGTTCAGCGGACGGCCGAGTGATCGTTGCCTGCTTCGCATCCAACGTCGCTCGGGTGCAGCAGATCATCGATGCGTCGGCCGCGCTCGGCCGACAGGTCGCGTTCGTCGGACGCTCGATGGTGCGCAACATGGGCATCGCCCGCGATCTCGGATTTCTCAAGGTGGCCGCCGAGGACATCATCGAAATAGGCGCCGCGGAACTGATGGCCGCCGATCGGGTGGTCCTGATCACTACCGGCACGCAGGGCGAACCGATGTCGGCGCTGTCACGGATGTCGCGCGGTGAGCATCGCAGCATCACCTTGACCTCGGGTGATTTGATCGTGTTGTCCTCGTCGCTGATTCCAGGCAACGAGGAAGCGGTGTTCGGGGTCATCGACGCACACTCGAAGATCGGCGCCAGAGTGGTGACCAACAACCAAGTGCGCGTGCATGTCTCGGGCCACGCGAACGCGGGGGAGCTGCTCTTCCTGTACAACGGCGTGCGGCCGCGCAACGTGATGCCCGTTCACGGCACCTGGCGGCATCTGCGGGCGAATGCCGCCCTGGCCGCCAAGAGCGGAGTGCCGGAGGACTCGATCATGTTGGCGGAGAACGGCGTCAGCGTCGATCTGATAGCCGGTCGCGCGCGGATCTCCGGAGCGGTCCCGGTCGGCAAGATGTTCGTCGACGGCCTGGTGCTCGGCGATGTCGGCGACGCCACGCTCGGGGAGCGGCTGGTCCTGTCGTCGGGGTTCATCGCGGTGACCGTCGTCGTGCAGCGCGGGACAGGGCGGAGCGTCGCGCCCGCGCATCTGCATTCCCGCGGCTTTTCCGAGGATCCCAAGGCGTTGGAGCCTGCTGCGCGCAAGGTCGACGAAGAACTGGAAGCGCTTGCCGCAACCCGTGTCACCGAACCGACCAGGATTGCCCAGGCCGTCCGCAGGGCCGTCGGCAAATGGGTGGGGGAAACCTACCGGCGCCAGCCGATGATCGTGCCCACGGTCATCGAAATCTGACCGCCAGCTTCACAGGGTGCGGCGAGAATGAAGCCTGGGCTGTGAAAGGCGCGAAATCACGACCTGGAATTCGGTTTCGGCGAAGTCAGCGCTTGTTGAGGTAGCCGGCGTCGACTGGCAGCGCCACCCCGGTGACGTATCTCGCGGCGTCGGACACCAGCCACGCCACCGCGTTCGCGATGTCGTCGGGGTCGACTACCTCCACAGGCAGTGCATTGCCGAGATCCTGGGCGGCGCCGGCAGTCGATAGCTGGGCGAGCCAATTTCTGATGAACTCGTTATTGATCATCGGCGTGTCGACTCCGGCCGGGTGGATCGAGTTCACCCGAATGCTGTGGGGCGCCAGATGATTCGCGTATATCCGCATGAGCCCGACCAACCCGTGTTTGGCCGCTGCATAGCCGATCGAGCCGGGGTCGGGACTTCCGACACCGGCCAGCCCCGCCGCGGAACTGATCAGCACGATGGACCCACCGTCGCCCTGCTCGACCAACCTGCGCTTGGCCACCTCGACGGTGTTGTGCACACCGGTGAGGTTGACGTCGATCACGTCGCGCCAGCCATCCTCGCCGGCCTGCATCGGGGCGATTCCCGCATTGGCGACCACGATGTCGACGCGACCGAATGCCTCGAGCCCTGCTTCAAGTGCCGTGCGGAGCGATCCGATCTGGCGCACGTCGCCCTGCGCCGCCACGATGCGCGCGCCGCTGTCCTCCACCAGCTTGACCGTGGCTGCCAGCTCGTCGGCAGTGCCCATCGGGTAGGGCACCGATGCGATTTGGTCACACAGGTCGACGGCGATGATGTCGGCCCCCTCCGACGCCAACTTGACGGCGTGGGCGCGGCCTTGCCCCCGCGCGGCGCCCGTGATGAACGCGACTTTGCCGGCCAAGGTGCCCATCAGGCGCGTAGCTGGCCCTTGCTCGGATCCCCGGCGATCACCGGCTGGAGCATCTTGATGTCCGGCGCTCCGTCCAGGTGTTCGCCGATCTCGCCGAACATCGTCGTTACGCCCGGTGCGGTGCCGTGGGCCTTGAGCGCGTCGGCGTCGGCCCACTGCTCGACGAACACGAATGTGCCGTTCGCCTCGTTCAGCGCGTACAGCTCGCAGCCCGGTTCCTCGTGCACCGCGGCGACGGCACGCTTACACGCGTCCCGCACGGTGTCCACTGATTCTGGCTTGGCGGTAAAGGTGGCGACGACGACGACGGGCATCCGGCTCAGCTCCTTGGATGAAGTGGGAACGGTTCACCGTAACCGGCACGAAAAGACCTCACGGGAGGGATCAGCCGACTGTGACGAGTTCGTATCGATTGCGCCATCGAGCGACAACAGATCGGCAACGCCGCCGGAGTTGCCTTGTCTCAATTGATGCGACACCGAAAGGAATACGACGTGTCCACGATCTATGACCAAATCGGCGGCGCGGAGGCACTCGAGTCCGTCGTCGAGGAGTTCTACGACCGAGTGCTTGCAGATCCCGAGTTGACCGGCTTCTTCAGCGGCACGAACATGGCCCGGCTGAAGGGCAAGCAAGTCGAGTTCTTCGCCGCCGCTCTGGGCGGACCGGAACCGTATACCGGCGCCCCCATGCGCCAGGTTCACCAGGGCAGGGGCATCACGATGCACCACTTCAGCCTCGTCGCAACGCATTTGGCGGGCACGCTCGGGTCGGCAGGAGTACCGGCGGCGACCGTCGAACAAATCATTGGAGCCATTGCTCCGCTCGCGGACGAGATCGCGACCGCCAAGTCGGCGTGACGGGCTGCGGCCCCTCGCCGAAATTCACGTTAGGAAGAAGAAGTGCGGGTAATTGCCTGCATAACGTGAATCTCGGTGAGCGCTAGACCCGATTAGTCGGTCGGTTGGTGACCAGTGTGGCGGATGGTGCGATTGAGGCCAATGCGACTAGGCTGGCCGTCATGCCGAGCAAGACCGCCGCCCGCTCCGGAGGCCGCCCGACCAGGTCAAAGGCCAGCTCACGGAGCAACTCCCGGCCCTCACCGCGCAGGAAGCCCGCCCGACGGCGCAAGTCTCCCGGTGTAACGGCCGGGGCGGTCGCCGTCGGCCGCGGGGCGCGTGCCGCCTGGATGCTGCTGGCCAGAAGCGCCGGATCCGCGGCGCGATCGGTGGGTCGCGCGCGCGAGATCGAGCCTCACCACCGACGCGACGGGATCGCACTGGCACTTCTCGGGGTTGCGGTCCTGATCGCCGCCAGCTCGTGGGCCGGCGCCGCACGTCCGGTGGGCCAGTGGGTGGACACGGGTTTGCGGACACTCGTCGGCTCGGCAGTCGTCCTCCTGCCACTGGTGGCCGTTGGCTTGGCAGTAGTGCTGATGCGCAGCGAGCCCGACCCGGAGGCGCGTCCGCGGCTGGTGCTGGGAGCCGCGATGGTCACGCTGCCCGCACTCGGCCTCTGGCATCTGTGGGCGGGCTCGCCGCTGACGCCTGCGGGCAGGCAGCACGCCGCCGGTTTCGTCGGCTTCGTGATCGGTGGTCCCCTCTCGGAGGGTGTCACCGCGTGGATCGCGGCGCCGCTGTTGTTCATCGGGGTTCTGTTCGGGGTGCTTCTGCTGTCCGGAACGACGGTCCGCGAGGTGCCGGATGCCATGCGCGCGATGTTCGGGGTACGCGCGCTGGGCCCTGCGCAGGCGGGCGACGACTACTACTTCGAAGACGAGGCGCAGGCGTGGGATCCGACGCCCTTCGCCGACCGGCTTCTAGCCGACCAGCTACCAGCCGACGACCTCCCGACGACCCCGGAGCCGGTGATCGAGGAGCCGGTCGACGTCAAACCGGCAGGCCGCGCGCAGAAATCGGCTCGCAAAGTGCAGGCCGCCATGGTCGTCGACCGGGTGGTGGAGGGGCCTTACGCGCTGCCGTCGCTGGACCTGCTGATTCCCGGTGACCCTCCCAAAAAGCGTGGCTCCGCAAATACCCAGATGGCGGATGCGATCTCGTCAGTGCTGAGCCAGTTCAAGGTCGACGCCGCCGTCACGGGATGCACACGCGGACCGACGGTGACCCGCTACGAGGTCGAGCTGGGGCCGGGCGTCAAAGTGGAGAAGATCACTCAGCTGCAGAAGAACATCGCCTACGCGGTCGCCACCGAGAGCGTCCGGATGTTGGCTCCGATTCCCGGCAAGTCGGCCGTCGGCATCGAGGTGCCCAACGTGGACCGGGAGATGGTCCGGCTGGCCGATGTGCTGACTGCCCCGGCGACGCGTCGCGATCATCACCCTTTGGTGATCGGGTTGGGCAAGGACATCGAGGGCGATTTCATCTCGTGGAACCTTGCGAAGATGCCGCACCTGCTGGTCGCGGGGTCGACGGGCTCGGGTAAGTCGAGCTTCATCAACTCGATGCTGGTCTCGCTGCTGGCACGGGCGACCCCGGACGAGGTCAGGATGATCCTGATCGATCCGAAGATGGTGGAACTCACCCCGTACGAAGGCATTCCGCATCTGATCACCCCCATCGTCACCCAGCCGAAGAAGGCTGCCGCTGCGCTCGCGTGGCTCGTTGAGGAGATGGAGCAGCGCTACCAGGACATGCAGGCGTCCCGCGTGCGGCACATCGACGACTTCAACGCCAAGATCAGGTCCGGCGAGATCACCACGCCGCTGGGGAGCCAGCGCGAGTACCGGCCGTACCCCTACATCGTCGCGATCGTCGACGAGCTCGCCGATCTCATGATGACCGCGCCGCGCGACGTCGAGGACGCGGTTGTGCGGATCACACAGAAGGCCCGGGCCGCCGGCATCCACCTCGTGCTTGCCACCCAGCGCCCGTCGGTCGACGTGGTCACGGGTCTGATCAAGACGAATGTGCCGTCGCGGATCGCGTTCGCCACGTCGTCGCTGACCGACAGCCGCGTGATCCTGGACCAGCCGGGCGCCGAGAAGCTGATCGGCATGGGCGACGGACTGTTCCTGCCGATGGGCGCCAACAAACCGCTCCGCCTCCAGGGCGCCTACATCACCGATGACGAGATCCACGCCATCGTCTCCGCGTGCAAGGACCAGGCGGAGCCGCAGTACACCGACGGCGTCACGGCGGCCAAGCCCGCCGGCGAGCGCACGGATGTGGACCCGGATATCGGCGACGACATGGACGTCTTCCTGCAGGCCGTCGAGTTGGTGGTGTCCAGCCAGTTCGGCTCGACCTCGATGTTGCAGCGCAAGCTGCGCGTGGGATTCGCGAAGGCCGGCAGGCTGATGGACCTGATGGAAACCCGCAACATCGTCGGGCCGAGCGAGGGCAGCAAGGCGCGCGAGGTGCTGGTCAAGCCCGACGAGCTGGCGACCACGCTGGCCTCGATCCGCGGCGGCGATCGCGCTGTCGACGACGACTAAACCTCTCAGAGCATCAACAACATTCGCGAGTTGCCGAGGATGTTCGGTTTCACGTAGCTCAGGTCGAGGAACTCCGCCACGCCGGTGTCATAGGAGCGGCACATCTCCTCGTAGACCTCTGCGGTGACGGGGGTGCCCTCGATTTCGACGAATCCGTGCCTGGTGAAGAATTCGGTTTCGAAGGTCAGCACGAACACCCGTTGCAGCTGGATTTCGCGCGCCACCTCGAGCAGCCGATCGACGATCGCGTGGCCGATGCCGTGACCCTTGACCTTTGGATGCACCGCGACGGTGCGTACCTCGCCGAGATCAGACCACATCACATGCAAAGCGCCGCAGCCGATCACCTCGCCCGTGAGCTCGGCGACCCAGAACTCCTGAACCGCCTCGTATAGCGTTACCAGGTTCTTTTCCAACAGGATCCTGCCCGCATAGTGATCGACCAGACTCTTGATCGAGGGCACATCTGAGGTCCTGGCCCGCCGGATCACGAGCCCGTTGCCGCCGTGTCCGCGCGGCACCGAACCCTCTTGCCAGGAGGAATCTGTCAAAGGGCACACAACCTGCACAGTATCGGTGGCAAGCGATCGGACCGGCAACCGATATTCTGATGCCGTGCCAGCGCCTTCCCCGCATGATCCCGCGGCGGCGACACCGTCGCCGGCTGCCGGGCTGGTCAACGTCGCGAACATGTTGACTGTGGTGCGACTGGTGCTGGTGCCGGTGTTCCTCTTCGCACTCTTCGCGGGTGGCGGGCACGAATCCCATTGGCGCATAGTCGCGTTCATAATTTTTGCGATTGCCATGGTTACTGACCGACTCGACGGCGCGTTGGCCCGTAGCTACGGAATGGTCACTGAGTTCGGAAAGTTGGCAGACCCCATCGCCGACAAGGCACTGCTGTGCGCGGCGTTGATCGGGCTCTCGCTGCTGCATGACCTGTGGTGGTGGGTGACCGTGGTGATCTTGGTGCGCGAGATCGGCGTCACGATACTGCGGTTCGCGGTGATCCACCGCGGCGTGATTCCGGCCAGCCACGGAGGCAAGCTCAAGACGCTGGTGCAGGCAATTGCGATCGGCTTGCTCATCCTGCCGCTTTCAGGTGTCTGGCACACCTCGGTGCTGGCGCTCATGGGCGTTGCGCTGGTGCTCACCGTCGTCACCGGTATCGACTACGTGGTCCAGGCGATCAGGGACACCAAGGGGCGGCCCGCTCCCGATTCGTGAGCGGGGAACCATCTGGTCGGCGGCTGACGTTGGCATTCAGTAGACATCTCAGCTACGCGAAGGAGTGCATCATGGCAGCATTGCTGCGCGAGGTGATCGGCGATGTGCTTCGTCGCGCCCGCACGTCGCAGGGACGGACCCTGCGCGAGGTTTCCGACTCGGCGCGGGTGAGTCTGGGATATCTCTCCGAGGTCGAACGCGGTCGCAAAGAGGCGTCGAGCGAACTCCTGACAGCGATCTGCGGCGCGCTCGACGTACCGCTGTCGCAGATGCTGACCGATGCCGGCAGGCAACTGGCGAGGCAGGAACGCCGCGGGCAGGAGAGGGTCGCGACGAACATCGATGCGGCCACCAAGGTCGTCATCCCGCCGGTCGTCTCGATGGCCGTGGCGTGACCCGATGCGCGGCGGATACCTGAGCAGATAAATTGGCACACGCGCACGTAGTTTCGGCGTACCGACCCAGATCACGAAGGCGGAACCACTAATGGCCAACCCGTTCGTCAAGGCGTGGAAGTACCTGATGGCGCTGTTCTCCTCCAAGGTCGACGAATACGCCGATCCGAAGGTGCAGATTCAGCAGGCCATCGAGGATGCGCAGCGTCAGCACCAGGCGCTGACGCAACAGGCCGCCCAGGTGATCGGCAACCAGCGCCAACTCGAGATGCGTCTGAACCGCCAGCTCGCCGACATCGAGAAGTTGCAGGTCAATGTCCGTCAGGCGCTGACGCTGGCCGACCAGGAGGTGAGCAAGGGCGACGCGGCGAAGGCGACCGAGTACAACAACGCCGCTGAGGCGTTCGCGGCGCAGCTGGTTACTGCCGAGCAGAGCGCAGAGGACCTCAAGGGTTTGCATGATCAGGCCTTACAAGCCGCTGGTCAGGCAAAGAAGGCCGTCGAGCAGAACGCGATGATGCTGCAGCAAAAGATCGCCGAGCGCACCAAGCTGCTCAGCCAGCTTGAGCAGGCGAAAATGCAGGAACAGGTCAGCGCCTCGCTGCGGTCGATGAGCGAGCTGAGCGCGCCTGGCAACACGCCGAGTCTGGACGAGGTGCGCGAGAAGATCGAGCGCCGTTATGCGAACGCGCTCGGATCCGCCGAGCTCGCGGAGAACTCGGTCCAGGGGCGGATGGTCGAAATTCAGCAGGCCAGTGTGCAGATGGCCGGCCACTCGCGGCTCGAACAGATCCGCGCCTCCATGCGCGGGGACGCCTTGCCGGCCGGCGGGACCGGTTCCACGACGCCGACGCCCGCGGCCCCGACCGAGCAGGCCGCACCGCAGAATCCGATCAGTCAGCCATAGGACGGCAGCCGTGGCGGTGAAAGCGCAGGCCCGAAGTCTGCTGCAACGCGGTATCGACGCGGCCAGCGAATACGCGGACATCGCCGCGCACACGATTCGGCGGGCCGCAGATCCGCGCGCCAGGCTGGTTCGCAAACGTCGCTGGGCGCTGCGCTTCAGTCTGTTCTTCACGGTGGCATGCGTGTTCTGGGCGCTGGTGACTGTGGTGTTGGCGACATGGGACATCCCGGCGTGGGCCCTGATCATTCCCGGTGCGATCGCGGCCGGGGCGGCCTGGCTCGCCACCGTGGCGTGGCTGCGGTTTTACTGGCTGCGAAGAGAGCCGCTGCCCGAGCCGCGTCCCGGGGTCCTGCGCAGGCTGCCGCCGGTCGGTTCGGCAGCCCGGGATCCAATGACCACGTTGGCCGCCGCCGAAAGCGCGATGTTCTCGCTCCTCGGTGTAATCGAGCGCGCGGAGCTGTTGCCGGACAGTGAGATTCACGAAATCACCAACGCGGCCAATGCGACCGCGCAGACGATGTCGTCGACAGCCGCGGATATTGCGTCCATGGAGCAGGCGATGCGGGCCACCCCGTCGTCGCGCACCTCATTGGTGGCGACCGTCAACGCGTTCGCCGCACAACTCGACCACGGCGTCGGCCAGTACAACGAAATGGTCGATGCCGCAGCACAGTTGGTATCGACGTCCAGTTCACCGATGTCGCGGCAGCAGTACCGCCACGAGCTGGCTGGCGCCACGGACCGGTTACTGGGCTGGGCGCAGGCCTTCGACGAGCTGAACCGGCCTCGGCGGCTGATCGGTTAGAGCTGCCGCCGCAGCGCGGGAATCGCGATCGCCGCCACGGCGCGGACGGTGCCTTTGAGGATGTCGAAGAAGTCGAAGTAGTCCCGCCAGAGGGTAATTCGGCCGTCACGAACCTCGAATACACCGCACACCCAAAAGGCCGGCGCGAACGGCCCGAACGCGATCGCGTCGGTCCGCTCGGTGAGTACGGAATTACCTTCAGTGGCGATGCGGTGGATCTTCACGTCGAAGCCCGCGTTCGGTCGAGACAGGCCGCGCATCAGTTTCATTGTCCGCTGCCGGCCGCGGATGATCGGCAGGCCGACGTTGTGATAAACGAGATCGTCGTCAAGGACCGCGTCCGCGGTGTCGAAGTCCTTATCACGCAGAGCGTAGAGAAAGGTCTCGACGACGCGGGCCGGTTCGGTTTGGACGGAGACCTCGGGCAGCTGATTCGTCATAGTCGCCAGAGTAGTGAACGCGGATTCGGAGGGCAGGAGCGGAGCGACTCGGGAACGCGGTTCGGAGGGCAGGAGCGGAGCGACTCGGGAAGCGGTTCGGAGGGCAGGAGCGGAGCGACTCGGGAAGCGGTTGTGACAAGGTAGGCCGGTGCGCGTGGCCGTGGTCGCCGGGCCGGACCCGGGGCACTCGTTTCCCGCGATCGCGCTGTGTCTGAAGTACGTGGCCGCCGGCGACCAGCCGACGTTGTTGACCGGGGTCCAATGGCTCGACACGGCACGCGCCGCCGGTGTCGACGCAGTTGAACTGCTCGGGCTCAACCCCACCGCAGCCGATGACGACCTCGATGCGGGGGCAAAGATCCACCACCGGGCGGCGCGCATGGCGGTGGACAACGCGCCGCAGTTGCGGTCACTGGCCCCAGATCTGATCGTGTCCGACGTCATCACCGCCTGCGGCGGAATCGCCGCGGAGATGATCGATCTGCCGTGGGTGGAACTCAACCCGCATCCGCTATACCTGCCATCGAGGGGGTTGCCGCCCATCGGAAGCGGGCTCGCACCCGGCGTGGGTCTGCGTGGGCGACTGCGGGATTCCGTGATGCGGCAGCTGACCGCCCGATCGTGGCGGGCCGGCCTGCGGCACAGGGCCGAGGCACGCGTCGGCGTCGGGCTGCCCGCGACCGGGGTGGATCCGTTACGCCGATTGATCGCCACGCTGCCCGCCCTGGAGGTTCCGCGGCCGGACTGGCCGGCCGAAGCGGTTGTGGTCGGACCGCTGCACTTCGAGCCGACCGGCGCCGAGCTGATGCTGCCACCCGGCGACGGGCCGGTCGTCGTCGTCGCGCCCTCGACGGCAACCACCGGCGCGTCGGGATTGGTCGAGATGGTGATCGAGGAGCTCGTGCCCGGAACGACACTGCCCGACGGTTCGCGGATCGCGGTGTCGCGCATCGGCGGGGATGTGGCACCTACCCCGCCCTGGGCAGTGATCGGGCTGGGTCGGCAGGACGCGTTGCTGGCGTCCGCCGACGTGGTGGTCTGCGGCGGCGGGCACGGAATGGTGGCCAAGACACTGATAGCCGGCGTGCCGATGGTGGTGGTTCCCGGCGGTGGCGATCAATGGGAGATCGCGAATCGTGTTGTGCGACAGGGTAGTGGTCGACTTGTTCGCCCGCTTACTGCGAAGGCTTTGATCGCGGCGGTGACGGAGGTGTTGTCGTCGCCGCACTATCGACAGGCGGCTCGCGAGGCCGGCGCCGCCGCCGCGGACGTCGCTGATCCGGTACGGGTGTGCCACGAAGCGCTGGCGTAGCTTGGCCGCATGCGGTTGACGGAATTTCACGAGCGCGTCACGGGGCGCTTCGGCGCTGCGTACGGCGCGTCCGTCCTGACCGACCATGTGCTGACCAACCTGGGTGGTCGCACCTCTGCGGAAGCGATCGAGGATGGCGTCGACCCGCGCGATGTGTGGCGGGCGCTGTGCGTCGATTTCGACGTGCCGCGCGATCAGTGGTAGCCGCGTCAATCGGTAACCGGCCCGGTGCCGCTGAGCAGTCCTAGCTCTCTCGGACGTCCGATCCCGTATTCATCCAATCAGCCAGTGCCGCAAGATCTTTCAGTGGTGTATTGCCACGGGGGAACTCCGGCCAAGCGGAAGGCGCCGACGGCCCGGCGGGACGTCGGAATAACGAGTAGCTCACCCACGCTGACGGCTTTAAGAGGTCAAGAGGTTTCAATAGAGGGGCAGAGTCTGATGACAACACTTGATGGGTCGATCGCACTGGTGACCGGGGCTACATCCGGGATCGGCCGGGCGATCGCGCTGCAGTTGGCCGCACTGGGTGCGGAGGTGATCGTGCACGGCCGAAGCGCCGAACGGGGTGAAAAGACCGTGCAGGAGATCGAAAACGGTGGTGGCAAAGCGCGTTTCGTGGCTGCAGACCTCGTCGATGCCGACGACGTCCGACGACTGGCAGCAGAGGTGGGCGACGTGGACATCTTGGTCAACAACGCGGGAATCTTCCTGTTCGGCGCTACCCCTGACACCGACGATGCGGCTTTTGACGACCAGGTGAACGTCAACCTGAAAGCCCCCTACATCCTCGTCCAAAAGCTGGTACCTGGCATGGTGGCCCGCGGCTCCGGAACGGTGGTCAATGTGAGCACACTCGCGGCCTCGGTGCCGGCCCGACAAGCTGGAATCTATGGCGCGACCAAGGCGGGCCTGGAGTTGCTCACAAAACTGTGGGCCGACGAGTTCGGCCCTTCGGGCGTGCGGGTGAACGCTGTCGCGCCCGGCCCGACCCAGACTCCGGGAACTTCGGTGACACCGGGGCTCATCGATGGGCTCGCCGCCACCACCACGCTTGGCCGTGGCGCCACCGCCGAAGAGATCGCCAACGTGGTGGTCTTTCTTGCGACCCCGACGTCGAGTTACGTCAACGGGGCGATCGTGCAGGCCAGTGGTGGACAGTTGGCGCTCGCGCCGTAGCCCCCTCGGGTGGGCTGGCTGATCGAATCGATGACACGCGGCGTGTCAGCTTGAGTCGAACACCTGTTCGTCTAAGGTGGTCGGCATGCGGTGGGACAGAGGCGAGCGGAGCGGCGGAAAAGCCGTGAAACGGACTTGTCGGTACCTGCCTCTAGCGTCACGGCCAACTGATCGAAACCGATCAACCGAGAACGACTACCTGAGAGGCATCACTCATGACGCAGGCACCTGACCGCGACAAAGCCCTCGAACTCGCGATGGCGCAGATCGAGAAGGCGCATGGCAAAGGTTCGGTGATGCGCCTCGGTGACGAGGTGCGTCAACCCATCTCCGTCATTCCCACCGGGTCGATCGCCCTTGACGTGGCGCTGGGCATCGGCGGACTGCCGCGGGGCCGGGTCGTCGAGATCTACGGCCCGGAATCTTCGGGCAAGACCACCGTGGCGTTGCACGCGGTGGCCAACGCCCAGGCCGCCGGCGGCATCGCGGCGTTCATCGACGCCGAACACGCGTTGGACCCCGACTACGCCCAAAAGCTCGGCGTGGACACCGACTCGCTGCTGGTATCTCAGCCGGACACCGGTGAGCAGGCGCTGGAGATCGCCGACATGCTGATCCGGTCCGGCGCGCTGGACATCATCGTGATCGACTCGGTGGCCGCGCTCGTGCCACGCGCCGAGATCGAGGGCGAGATGGGAGACAGTCACGTCGGCCTGCAGGCCCGGCTGATGAGTCAGGCGTTGCGGAAGATCACCGGCGCACTGAGCAATTCGGGCACCACCGCGATCTTCATCAACCAGCTGCGGGAGAAGATCGGTGTGATGTTCGGTAGCCCCGAGACAACGACGGGCGGAAAAGCGCTGAAGTTCTATGCCTCAATTCGCTTGGACGTCAGGCGAATTGAAACCCTCAAGGACGGCACCGACGCGGTGGGCAACCGCACCCGCTGCAAGGTCGTCAAGAACAAGGTGTCCCCGCCGTTCAAGCAGGCGGAGTTCGACATCCTCTACGGCAAGGGCATCAGCAGGGAAGGCTCCCTGATCGACATGGGTGTCGACCACGGCTTCATCCGTAAGTCCGGCTCCTGGTTCACCTACGAGGGCGAGCAGTTGGGTCAGGGCAAGGAGAACGCCCGCACCTTCCTGATCGAGAACGTCGACGTGGCCAACGAGATCGAGAAGAAGATCAAAGAGAAGCTCGGCATTGGTGCCGTGGTGACCGATGACCTCAGCAATGACGTCCTGCCCGCCCCAGTCGACTTCTGAGAAGCGCGACGAGCAGGCGCGGGCGCTGTGCCTGCGTCTGCTCACTGCGCGCGCCCGCAGCCGCGCCGAACTCGCCGGGCAGCTGACAAAGCGCGGTTTTCCCGAGGATGTCAGCGTTCGGGTGCTCGATCGGCTCACCGAGGTGGGACTCGTCAACGACGCGGACTTCGCCGAGCAGTGGGTGAACTCGCGGCGGGCCAATGCCGGCAAGGGTAAGCGGGCGTTGGCGGCTGAACTGCGCACCAAAGGCGTCGAGGGCGACGTGATCGCCGCGGCGCTCAACGGCATCGACGCGCCGAGTGAATACCGCAGAGCCGCACAATTGGTGCAGACCCGGCTGCGGCGGGAGAACCTTGACGGCGACCAGGCCAAGGTGGCCCGCAGGCTGGCCGGCATGCTGGCGCGGCGAGGGTACAGCGAGTCAATGTGCTTCGACGTGGTGAAAACCGAGTTGGCGCTCGAGTTGGAGCGCCGCCGAACCTGAGCGTCGGCACAGCCGAAGGCCCAGTCCTCACGTCGCCGAGATATAAACCAGGGCGGTGGTATTCGCTGATTCACGACCATGGCTTCGGTTTCGGCGCACGCCGGCAGGCAGCCTAGGCCCCAGCGGACTTGACCTCCGCGGTGACCTCTTCCGCTGCGGCAGCCGTGCGGCTTCGCCTGTTCAGTCTTCGTTCCACCCGGGTGGCGAGCCATGACAGCAGCACGTTCACCGCGATCATCAGCACCGCAATGACGACCAGCGCAGGCACGTAATTGCTGTACTGCGCACCGATGATCGTGCCCTGACGGACCAGCTCGAGGTACGAGATCTGATAACCGATCGCCGTGTCCTTCAGGACGACGACGAGCTGAGAGATCAGCGCAGGGAGCATGGCCGTGATTGCTTGCGGCAGAAGCACCAGCCGCATTGTCTGGCCAGCCCTCAAGCCAAGAGACGACGCCGCCTCACGTTGCCCACGGGGCAGTGCGTTGACGCCGGCCCGCACGATTTCGGCAATCACGGCACCGTTGTACAGCGTCAAACCCGTGACCACGCCGGCCAACGCAAGCTGTTTGGACGGGAAAACGTCATACAACGCGTACAG
This sequence comes from Mycobacterium sp., assembly GCA_032159965.1. Lineage (GTDB taxonomy): Bacteria > Actinomycetota > Actinomycetes > Mycobacteriales > Mycobacteriaceae > Mycobacterium. The sequence goes on along the minus strand of JAVHWG010000291.1, from coordinate 5,908 downwards.
GAAGTACGAGAAGATCATCATGATCAGCACAGGGACGGCGCGGAAGAACTCCACGAAGGTGCTGGACACCCAACGGATTGCGCGGTTGGTGGACAGTCGGCCGACGCCCAGCAGGATGCCCAGGATGCCCGCCAGCACAATGGACAATGCCGCCGCGATCAACGTTCCCTGAATACCGGGCAAGACATAGGTCTGCCACAGGTCGGCGGTGATGAACGGTTTCCATTTCGCAGCGCTCAGTTGCCCTTTGGCCATCAGCTTCGCGATGACGAACCACGCGACGAACGCGAGCGCCACCACGGTTACAACGGACGTGATGCGATCACGAACGATCGCCCGCGGTCCGGGCGCGTCGTACAGCGCAGTCGATTCGCTCATTTCTGTCCGCTCTTCGCGCGAGCGCTCATCACTTTTGGTCTGCTCTTCGCGCGAGCGCTCATCACCGCGCCACCGCCAATCGTCGTCCTAAATAGGTGAACAGCAATCCCAATGGCAATGTCAGCACGACGAACCCGGCCGCGAAGATCGAGCCGACCAGAAGCAGCGCCGCGGTGTTCTCGATCATCCCCTTCATCAGATATGCCGCCTCTGCGACGCCGATCGCCGACGCGATGGTGGTGTTCTTAGTCAGCGCGATCAGCACCGATCCGAGCGGTGCGATCACTGAACGGAAGGCTTGTGGCAGCAATATCAACCGCAGGTTCTGGGTGAATGTGAGACCCAACGACCGTGCCGCCTCACCTTGGCCGATGTGCACCGTGTTCACGCCCGACCGCAGCGACTCACACACGAAAGCCGCTGTGTAAACGGTCAATCCCAGCACCGCGAGCCGAAATCCGCTGTCGACGACGAAGGTCGCCGAGCGGGCCGGCGCCAGCGTGGCACCCAGGGTCTGGCCCAGGCCGAACGCACAGAAGAGCAGAATCAGCGTCAGCGGGGTGTTCCGCAGGATTGTCACATAACCCGCGCCCAAGAATCTCAACATCGGCACCGGCGAAAGACGCATGGCGGCAAGGACGGTTCCGAGTATCAATGCACCGATCGCCGCGTACACGGCGAGCTTGATCGTGGTCCAGAACGCCTTGAGGATCTCACCGCGGTACTGCTCGAAGATCTTGCCTGCCGGCTCAGCGACGGCGGGACGCACCTCGTAGCGGTCGATCTTCGGCGGCGGGGGTGGCGTATAGCCCGACTCGCCGAGGTAGCGGTCAAACGACCTCTGCCATTCGCCGGTTTCGACGAACTTCTGCAGCGCATCGTTGATCTTGGCGCGCAACTTGTCGTTATCCCGGGACACCCCGATGCCGTACAGCTCTTTCGAGAACGGCTTTCCGACAAGTTTCAAAACGCCCGGGTTCTGCTGTGCGTACCCGGCGAGAATGCTTGCGTCGGTGGTGAGGGCATCGACCGCACCGTTCTTCAGCGCCTCGACACACAGCGAATAGGTGTCGTATTGCTGCAGCTGCACTTTCGGGTACTTCTTCTTGATGTTCTGCGCGGGTGTCGAGCCGGCGACGGAACACAGCTTCTTGTTGTTCTCCAGCGACTCCGGCCCGACGATGCCGGTCTCGTCGGCGCGGACCAGCAGATCCTGTCCGGTTTGGAAATACGGTCCTGCGAACGCGATTTTCTGCTTTCGCGAATCGCTGATCGAGTAGGTGCCGACGATGTAGTCGACCTGTCCGTTCTGGATCAGAGTCTCCCGCTGCGCCGACGGCGCCTCTTTCCATTCGATCTCGTCGGGCTTGTACCCCAACTGCCCAGCAACATATGTCGCGACGTCGATGTCGAAGCCGGTCAGTGAACCGTCCGGATTTCTCAGACTCATGCCGGGCTGGTCGAACTTCACCCCGATGGTGGCGTGGTGCTCGTTTCCGCCGCAGCCGGTAAGCGTCAGCATTATCAGTAGCCCGAGGACTGTGACGAGGTGAATCGGTCTTCTACCCATCCGTCGGCCCGCGCTAGTGCCCATGAATGTGGGCCAGGAAATCCTTGGCGCGATCGGATTGTGGATTCTCGAAGAACGCCGTCGGCTCCGCGGCCTCGACGATTGCTCCGTCGGCCATGAACACCACCCGCTTCGCCGCGCGCTTGGCGAACCCCATTTCGTGGGTGACCACCACCATCGTCATGCCGTCAGACGCCAACCCGACCATCACGTTCAACACCTCGTTGATCATCTCGGGGTCGAGTGCGCTGGTCGGCTCGTCGAAGAGCATCACCTTCGGGTTCATGGCCAGCGAACGGGCGATCGCGGCCCGCTGTTGCTGACCGCCAGACAGCTGGGCCGGATACTTGTCGGCCTGGTTGGCGATGCCGACCCGGTCCAGCAGCGCCATCCCCTCCTCGCGGGCACGCTTCTTCGCTACCTTGCGAACCTTGATCGGCGCCAGCGTGACGTTGTCGATGATCGACTTGTGCGCGAACAGATTGAAGGACTGGAACACCATCCCGACTTCGGAGCGCAGCCGCGCGAGGCCTTAGCCCTCGGCCGGCAGCTTCACTCCGTCCAACTCGATCGTCCCGGAGTCGACCGGCTCGAGCCGGTTGATGGCGCGGCACAAGGTCGACTTGCCCGAGCCGGATGGGCCGAGGATCACCACGACCTCGCCACGGTCGACGTCGAGGTTGATGTCCTTGAGTACGTGCAACTCGCCGAAATGTTTGTTGACGCTCTGCAGCGACACCATCGGCGTTGTGCGTTCTTCTGCTGACGTCGATTCCGTCATGGGGTGACCCTACCCAGGAAATGCACAGCATGGCCGGATGATCGAATTTCCCCCGTGAATTCAAGCGTTCCGGCTCTCCGTACCATGGGCACGTGACTCGGACGTCGGCGATATCGTCTGCAGCAGCCCGGACCTACCAGGTCCGCACGTACGGCTGCCAGATGAATGTGCACGACTCCGAACGCCTGGCGGGTCTGCTGGAATCCGCCGGCTACGTCAAAGCACCCGAGGGGTCTGACGCCGACGTCGTCGTGTTCAACACGTGCGCCGTGAGGGAGAACGCGGACAACAAACTTTATGGCAACCTCAGCCACCTCGCTCCGCGCAAGCATCGCGAACCCGACATGCAGATCGCCGTCGGCGGCTGCTTGGCGCAGAAGGATCGTGACGCGGTGCTGCGTAACGCGCCGTGGGTCGACGTCGTCTTCGGTACCCACAACATCGGTTCGTTGCCAGTTCTGCTGGAACGGGCGCGGCACAACCGGACCGCCCAGGTGGAGATCGCCGAAGCCCTCGTCGAGTTTCCCTCGGCTCTGCCCGCGGCCCGGGAATCATCTTATGCTGCATGGGTTTCCATTTCAGTCGGCTGCAACAACAGCTGTACGTTCTGCATCGTTCCGGCACTGCGCGGTAAGGAAGTGGACCGCGGACCGAGCGACATCCTCAACGAAGTCCGTTCCCTGGTGGACCAGGGCGTGCTCGAGGTGACGCTGCTGGGGCAGAACGTCAACGCGTACGGTGTCTCGTTCGCCGATCCGGCGCTGCCCAGGGATTCCGGTGCCTTCGCATCTCTGCTGCGGGCGTGTGGTGGCGTCGACGGGCTGGAGCGGGTCAGGTTCACCTCGCCCCACCCTGCGGAGTTCACCGACGACGTCATCGACGCGATGGCCGAGACAACGAATGTCTGTCCAGCCCTGCACATGCCGCTGCAGTCAGGGTCCGATCGTGTACTGCGTGCGATGCGCAGGTCCTACCGAGCCCAGCGCTATCTCGGCATCATCGAGCGCGTCCGCGCCGCGATGCCGCACGCCGCTATCACCACCGACCTCATCGTCGGATTCCCCGGCGAAACCGAGGACGACTTCCGCGCCACACTGGAGGTCGTCGAGCAGGCGCGATTCACCAGCGCGTTTACGTTCCAGTATTCGAAGCGGCCGGGCACGCCCGCGGCGGACATGCCGGGACAGTTGCCCAAAGAGGTTGTGCAGGAACGCTATGAACGGCTCATCGCGCTGCAGGAGCGGATCTCTCTCGAAGAGAACAACGCGCAGATCGGGGCTACCCTCGAGGTACTGGTCGCAGCAGGGGAGGGCCGCAAGAATGACCGAACGCTGCGCATGAGCGGGCGGGCACGGGACGGCCGCCTGGTGCATTTCGCTCCTCCGAACGGTGTCCGGCCCGGCGACGTGGTGACCACCGTCGTCACCGACGCGGCACCGCACTACCTGATCGCCGACGGCGCGGCCCTGACCCATCGACGTACCCGGGCCGGTGACGCGCACGAGGTCGGCCGACGCCCGCGCTCGGTAGGGCTGGGAGTGCCGGGCCTGGGCGCGCCGCCCCCGGTGGTGTCCACGGGTTGCGCTCGATGAGCGCATCGGACAACGACGGCGAGTTCGACGAGTTCAAGAGGGACATCGACGCGGCCGAGCGACGCGTGGCTGGCGAAATCGAGCCCGGTGCAAGGGCTTTGGTGGTTGCGATTCTGGTGTTCCTGCTGCTGCTGACGTTCGTGTTGCCGCATACGGGCGCCGCGCGAGGCTTCGACGCGCTGGTCGGTGGGCCGGTCGCGGCCCAAGCCGCGATTGCTCTGCCACATCGTGTGTTCGCCTGGCTGGCACTGGTGTTCGGCGTCGGGTTCTCGATATTGGCTTTGCTGACCCGCCGTTGGGCGCTGGCCTGGATCGCGCTGGCGGGCTCCGCGGTGGCCACCGGGGCCGGCATGCTGGCCGTGTGGTCGAGGCAGACGGCTGGTGCAGGTCACCCGGGTCCCGGGTATGGACTCGTCATCGCATGGATCGCGGTGATCCTGCTGACTTTTCACTGGGCGCGGGTGGTCTGGAGCCGCACAGCTGTGCACCTGGCCGCGGAAGAGGCACGCAGGCGTGCTGCCGCAGAGCGCCAGTCGAAGGGCTTGCTCGATAGTCTCGACGAGGACGACCCCGGATCCTGAGCCCGCAAAGCGGCTAGCGGCTTCTCCTGCCGACGGCACCTTCTGCGGTTTCCGCCCACTCACGCCACTGCGCCGCACTGGCGCGTGCCTGCTCGGCGTCCTTTGTCCGGCCGGCCGCCTCGGCCTTTGCCGCTTGCTGTTCGAATTGCTCGACGCGCGAGCGGAATTGCTCTGCGCGCTGCACAGCCTGCGGGTCACCCCGATCCGTATCCGCGGCGTCGCGCACCCGCTTCTCGGCGGCACGAAACCGGCGCTCCAGCTCACTTGTTCGCTCACGGGGCACCTTGCCGATCGTGTCCCACTTGTCGGCGATCGCGCGCAGCTCGGCGCGCGCGGCGTCACGTGCGCTCACATCGATGCGTTCCGCCCGAGCGAGCAGTTCTTCCTTCGCGGTGGCGTTCGCGTGCAACTCGGCGTCGCGCTCCGCGGTGATGGCGTTGCGCGCAGCGAAGAATTTGTCCTGCGCGCCCTTGAACCGGCGCCAGAGCGCGTCGTCGACGTCCTTCGCGGTCCGGCCTGCCGCCTTCCACTCGGTGAGCAGCTGACGAAAGGTGGCGGCGGTCGCCCCCCAATCCGTTGAGTCGGCGAGTTCTTCGGCACGCTCACACAGCTTTTCCTTGGCTTGGCGCACGCCCACGCGTTCCCGGTCGAGTTCCGCGAAATGCGAACCGCGGCGTCGATTGAACGTTTCTCGCGCCGCCGAGTACCGCTTCCACAGCGCGTCATCGGTCTTCCGGTCGACGCCGGTGATGGTCCGCCACTCTTCGAGGATCACGCGCAGGCGGTCGCCGGCGGTCTTCCACTGTGTCGAATTAGCTGCCAGCTCTTCGGCTTCCGCGGCCAACGCCTCCTTGCGGGCGATCTGCGCCGCCCGGTGCTCCTCGCGCTGAGCCTTGTCGGCACGGGCCGCTTCGTCGGCACGGTCATGGATGGCGCTGAGCCGGGCGGCCAGCGAGTCCACGTCACCGAGCACAGCCGCGGTGGCCAGTCCCTCTTCCAAACCCAT
>JAVHWG010000145.1:0-14687 GCA_032159965.1 Mycobacterium sp. | reverse complement strand
CTGGATAGAACTGGTGACTAGCCTGCGCTGACAAGCTGGCTGGGCTCATCGGTCTTCCCACACCATCCAGGGCCGGTCGCCGCGGTTGTACTGCGCATCGAGGTCTGCGCGTTCTTTGAAAGTATCGGCCGCATGCCAGAATCCGTGATGCTGGTAGCCGAAGAGCCGTCGGTCGCGGGCAAGTGCCTGCAACGCGCCGGTCACCAGGTCCTGCCCCGGCTGCAGCACATCGAAGATCTCTTGGGAGAAGACGAAATATCCACCGTTCTCCCGGATCGACAGGTCGGCAACCGGGGTGATCTGCTTGATCTCGCCGTTTTCGCTGACCTCGACGCAGTGGAACGACTGCTGGGGTTTGACGACCATCACGGCGGCAGTGGCCCCGAACTCGTGGAACCCGGTGATCATTTGATCCAGGGGAGCGTCGGTCAGCACGTCGGCGTAGTTGGCCAGGAAGTACCGATCGCCGCCCAGGTGCGGGCGAATTCGTTGGAGTCGTTCTCCTAGTGAGGAATCCAGCCCAGTGTCCACGAACGTGACCGACCAGTCGCAGGTATCCGACTGCATCAGGTCCACGCTGGTGCCGCGCATCACAAAGTTGTTCGACGCCGACTCCTGGTATGTCAGGAAATAGTCCTTGATGTGTGACGCGCCGTCACCGAGGCACAGGATGAATTCCTTGTGCCCGTAGTGGGCGTAGTACCGCATGGTGTGCCACAACAGTGGTCGTGGGCCGACCATCTGCAATGTCTTGGGAACGGCGTCGCCAATACGAAGACCCGTCCGCATGCCGTGACCACCGCAGAACAAAACCACTTTCATTCGCCGACCCCGCCGCTTACTGCGCCGGCATGGTTGCCGTGTGGAGCTCGGGAAGCGGAAAGACCAGTTGGCCGCCCCACTCGGCGATGTAGCTCAACTGCGCCGTCAACTCGGCTTCCAGATTCCAGGGCAGGGCGAGCACGACGTCGGGCCGGTCCTTGGTGATCATCTCCGGATCGTGTATCGGGATGCGGGTGCCGGGGGTGAACCGCCCGTGCTTGTAGGGACTGCGGTCGACGGTGTATTCGAGAAGGTCGCTGCGGATACCGCAATAGTTGAGCAACGTGTTGCCCTTGCCGGGTGCGCCGTATCCGACAACTCGCTTGCCCTGGGCGCGGCAGTCCAGAAGGAACCGCAGCAGATCCTGGCGGATGGCCTCGGTTCGCGGTTGCAGATCCAGATAGCCTTCGACCTGATGCAGGCCCGCCGCCTCCTCGATTGCCAGGACTTCGCGCACGCGCGCGCTCGGTGCGGCGGCGATCTGCTCCGGCCGTGCCCAGATGCGGACAGACCCACCGTGCGTGGGCAACAACTCGACGTCCACCACCGAAAGTCCTCCGGTGGCCAGCGCGCGCATCGCCGACAGCAGGGTGTAGTACTGGAAGTGCTCGTGATAGATCGTGTCGAACTGCCCGAGTCCCACGAGGTTCAACGCATGGTGCACCTCGATGCTCAACCAGCCGTCATCGGCGACGAGTGTCCGCAGTGACCGGGTGAACCCCAGCAGGTCGGGGATGTGAGCGTAAACATTGTTAGCCACAACGAGATTCGCGCCGCCGTGCTTGGCCAGCACGATCTCCGCGGAGGCTTCGTCCAGGAATGTCGTCACGGTCGGAACGCCACGATCCCGCGCCGCCGCCCCGACGTTCACGGATGGTTCGATGCCGACGCAGGGAATCCCCGCGGCGACCACATGCTGCAGGAGATACCCGTCGTTGCTGGCCACTTCGATCACCAGCGAATCGCTGTCGAGACCGAGTCTTTCGGTGGCCGCGTCGACGAACGTCTTCGCGTGGCTGACCCAGCTGTCGGAGATCGATGAGTAGTACGCGTATTCGGTGAACGTGTCCTCAGGCGCGATCAGTGCAGGGATCTGCAGAAGCAGGCAGTCCTGGCACAGCCGCAGATGCAGCGGATAGGTCCGTTCCGGAAGGTCGATTGTGTCGGCCGTGAGGAACAGCTCACAAGGCGGGGTCGCCCCCAGGTCCAGGATGCTTACCAGTCGGCTCGAATCGCAGAGTCTGCAATGCATTTCATTTCTCCGTAGTTCTCAGTACGCGCCATCGCGTTTCAGCACCGCACGCGCCGTCCGCCAGACGATGTGCAGATCCTGTACGCAGGACCAGTTGTCCACGTAGGAGTGGTCCAGTCGGATCCGCTCCTCCTCCGAGACGTCGGAGCGACCCGAGATCTGCCACAGTCCGGTGATTCCTGGCTTCACGAGTCCGCGCCGTTCCACGAAATGCTCGACCGAGTCGCCCTCGCCGGGCACCAGGGGACGGGGTCCGACGACGCTCATGGACCCCGTCAAGACATTGAACAGCTGTGGCAACTCGTCGATACTCGATGCTCTGAGGAACCTGCCGACCCGGGTGATCCGCGAATCACACGCCGACTTGTAGAACACGCCGGCCTGTCCCGTGGCCGCACGCTCCGCGGCCTGATGCGCTTCCGCATCCGCTCTCATAGTCCTGAACTTGAAGATGCGGAAATGCTTGCCACGGTGACCGACTCGCGATTGACGGAACATGACCGGACCGCCGTCGTCGAGCCTGATCGCAACCACCACGAGCGCCATGATCGGCAGCGCGACGATGAGCGCAGCCGTCGCGAACACCAGGTCGAATGCTCGCTTGGCGATCAACGCAGGGCCGTCCTGCCGCGGTGCCGCGATGTGCATGAGCGGTAGGTTCTCGATGGGCCGCATCCGCAGTCGGTGCCCCGCGATGTCTGTCACTCCTGGGACGACGATCAATTCCGTGTCCAATGATTCCAGTCGCCACAACAGTTTCTGCATGTTCTGGTGACCGAGGTGCTCGACCGAGGTCACCGCGACCGCGTCGGCGGAGGTGAGTTGCAGTGCGTTCTCCACGGCATCTTGGTCGCCCAACACCGGGACCGGTCCTGTCGGCATGAGCAGTTCCCCGCCGACTTCACCGTCGAAATGCGGGACGCATGCGCCGACGACACGGAATCCGCCTGCGGCAGAACGACGGAAGCTTTCGCTCAGCATGCGGACCGACTCGGGCTGGCCCAGAACGACGACGCGGGTGATGAACTTGCCTGCAGTACGTCGGCGCGCAAGATCCTTGTGGAGCAGATGTCTGCCTGCGACCAAGCCGCTGATCCCAAGGGTCAGGGAGATGATGAGGTAACCACGGGGCATGTGCACTTCAACCAGCGCGGCCGTCACCGCGGCCAGGCCGAAAACCCATCCCGTCGCTGAGACGACCCGCCGGTACTCTTCGGAGCCCATTCCGCTCAGGGACATGTCGCGGGACTTCTGCATCCCCAGTGCGACGAGCCAGCACAGGGCCAGCACGACCGAGAGCGCCGTCATCCCGCCCACCCGCGACCAGTTGATCGGGCTGTCAGTGGGAAATATTCGGTCACAACCGATTTGGGCGAAAACGACGGAGGTGACGATTACGGCTGTGTCGACGGCAAGCACGCGCCACCGATGTGTTCGGTCCCAACGGCGCCGTTGAGCCTTGGCCTCGGTTCCGTCCGTGAGCAACCGATCGAGGTACGCCGCATCGGTGCGCTTCAACCACTGCCGGGCGTTGCGGTTCACACGACGACGCGGAGCCGACGGGGTTGTGTTGGGTACCAGGGAGATCGACATGCTATGCCGCCGCCCGGTCGCTGTCAGGGTTCGTCCAGAACAATTGCTCGTCGATCTGCCCGGTCTTCAACAGATACTCGATCTGCCGTAGGCGGGTATGGCCGCGGCCGTAGAACGTCTCGGGATCCAATGCGATGTTCGCGAACACGCGGTGTAACTGCGCCGCGCCCGCCCGGACGTCCCATTGGGCGACGAAATCCGGAAACACGGAGCGGATCTTGTCGAAACCCACGCGATAACTGCGCTCGTCGTTACTTGGCGGCCCGAAAGTGAGTTCGCAGGCCGGGAATTCGCGCTGCACCGCGGTGGCGATCTCGCGGACGGTGCAGTTGTTCTCCTCGGCACCGACGTTGACCACCAACGAGTGCGCAGTCTCGCGATCCGCTCGCAGCGCGCAGCGGATCGCCTGAGCGATGTCGAGGCCGTGTACCAACGGCCGCCACGGGGTGCCGTCGCTGGTCATCCCGATGCTGTGCTCCACCCACGCGAGACCGCACAGGTTGTTCAACACGATGTCGAAGCGCATGCGCGGTGACGCGCCGAAGGCAGTCGCGTTGCGAAGGAACGTCGGCGAGAAGTTGTCGTCGGCCATAGCCGAGAGGTCCCGCTCGACGAGGGCCTTGCATTTGGCATACGGGGTAAGCGGATTGATCGGGCTCGTCTCGTCGACGGTGCCGTCCGCGATGCCGTACACGCTGCAGGACGACATGTAGACGAATCGGCTGACGCCGGCTCGCTTGGCGCACTTGGCCAACTGCACGCTGCCCAGGTGATTCACCTCGTAGGTGACGTCCCCGATCAACGACCCGAGCGGGTCGTTGCTCATCTCGGCCATATGCACGACGGCGTCGAAACCGCGGAGGTCTGCGACGGTCACGTCACGGATGTCGCGCACCAGGGTGTGGGGGGTGGCGCTTTGCCCGGGCGACGCCGCGATCACGCTCGGCGCGCATAGCCAGCCGGACTTGTAATAGCCGGTGTCCAGGCCCACTACGTCGTGCCCGTCCGCCATTAGTTGCGGGGTCAGCAGGCAACCGAGGTACCCGTCTGCTCCGGTGACAAGAATGCGCATGTGTATGTCCCTGGCTTTCCGGCTAGTTCGCCGACTGATGGGCGCCGAGGTGGACAACGGCCTTTTCTGAGACGAACGCTTCGGCGTAACGGTTGTGCGACTGCACGCCCCGCACACGCATCAGGCCCATGAAGGTCTCGCGGTCGAACCAGTCGCGATCGGTCTGCGACCGGTAGCACTCGTGCAGCAACTCCGCCTTGCGCTGCGCGGTTGACCGGTCGATCGGCACGTAGACGTTCGGGTCGGCGAGATCGGATTCCCATTTGGGGATCTCGTAGCCGAGGATGAGGTGATTGCGGAATTCGGTGGGGACGAGTTCGGCCAGCAGTCGGTGATCCTGGTGACTGTCATGCCGCTGCGGCGCCAACACCACATCCGGTTCGCACGTGCGACGGAATTCGGTCAGCCGGCGCTTCGCCGAACCCCAATGCGCGGGCAGCCGGCCGTCGGGCAGATCGTGCACCGTCAGCCGGACGTCCGCGTTGCCGCAGAAGGCCATGAACGCGTCCTTCTCCTCGACTTCGCGCTCCGTGCCACTGCCGGTGAGAACCAGTGCGTGCACGATGACGTCGGGGTTCTGCTCCGTCAACGTCAGAAGCGTTGCGCCTGCGCCGATTGCGATGTCGTCGCAGTGAGCGCCGATGACCGCCACGTTCGCGATCGATCCTGTCGTGAGGCCGATCATGATGTTGCTCCCAAAGATTCGATGGTTTCGGTCGACTCCCATACCGCCCAGGGCCGGACGCCGCGGTTGTAGTCGGCGTCCAGCTCGGCGCGTTCTTTGAACGTGTCGGCGGGCTTCCAGAAACCGTCGTGTTGGTGTCCGATGAGTCGCCCGGTGCCGGCGAGGGACATGCACGCGTCGCCCACGAGGTCGCCGTTGGGTGGGATCAGGTCGATGACTTCTTGGTTCAGCACGAAGTAACCGCCGTTCACGCCGACCGGGAACTGGCTGATCGGAGCGATCTCCTTCACCTCGCCGGTGCTGGAGACGTCGACACAGTGGAAAGACGATTGCGGCGGGACGATCAGCATCGAGGCGGCGGCCCCCACGCTGACCGTGCGCTCGATCATGGTGTCCAGTGGTGCGTCGGTCAGCACGTCGGTGTAGTTCGCGAGAAAGTACGGATCGCTTCCCAGGTACGGGCGGACGCGCCGGAGTCGCTCACCGATCGGTGACTCCAGCCCGGTGTCGACGAATGTGATGGTCCAGTCCGAGATGTCAGAGCCCAGGAGCTGGATGTCGTCACCGCGCATGACGAAGTCGTTCGACTCGGTCTCGCGGTAGGTCAAGAAGAAGTCTTTGATCTTCTCGGCGCCGTAGCCCAGGCAGAGGATGAAGTCCTTGTGCCCGTAGTGCGCGTAGTAGCGCATGACGTGCCATAAGAGGGGTCGCGGACCCACCATCTGCAGTGGTTTGGGGATGACCTCACTGCCCGTGGTCCGCATTCTCATGCCGTAGCCACCGCAGAACAGGACGACCTTCATGGTCTTGCCGTCCGCGAAGCCGTCCGCTCGCCCGGCCGCGGGAGCCGGCGTGATGCCGGGATGCCGAGGGTTAGCTGATTCTGCATGCAGCTGCTCCGATGTCTCATAATTAACGTGTGGTAAAAACGGCCTAACGTGGGCTGTTGGTTGCCCAACGCCATGTGTACCAGACATATAGTTTCTTTGCTCGGGCATTTTGTCAACTTATAGTATGTTTTCATGAACGTAAGAAACTTCTAGTACTGTGCCCAGATCGGCGAACTCAGGGCGCAAACGCCCGTCATGAGCAGCGGATATGTGCTAGCTAACCCCGGAGGTACACAGATATGCCGCGCCAAGCGAGGTCCGAGGCCACACGCCAGACCATCCTGTTGGCCGCTGCGGAGGTGTTCGGCAGGATCGGATACGCGGCGGCCGCGATGCGCGACATCGTGGAGAGTTCAAAGCTGACGAAGGGCGCGTTCTACTACCATTTCGACTCCAAGGAATCGGTGGCTTCGGCGATCATGGAGCAGAGCAGCGACGTCCTCCTGAGTGGTTTTCGCGCCGTCCAGCAAGCCGGGGCGGGTGCCCTCGCGAACACGATCGACGGTGCGATCGCAGTCGCGAAGATCGTGGCCAACGACAACCTGGCACGGACGGGTGCGCACCTGACGCTGACGCTTGGCGACAGCAGCGGGGTCGCTTCGCGAGTGCACGCGGCCTGGGTCGCAGAGATCACCGGTCAGGCCAGGCTGGCGAGTTGCGAGGGCGACCTGCGCCGGGACATCGAGCCAGAGGTGGTGGCCGAATTGATCCTCTGCACGATGCTGGGTGCGCTGACGTGGGCAGGTTCGTCACACGGCGACGAAACTCAACGGCTGAGCCAAACCTGCGAAATCCTGTTGTCGGCGGTGACCAGTGAAGAGTCGTTGCCCCGCTATCAGGATTTTCTGGCGCGCAGGTTGGCGCTGCCGCAGCCCATCCGGCGCGAGTGAGTCGGCATGAGCGGCTCGGTCACTTCGCCTGATCCATGTGCTCAGGACAGTAGGCACCAATGCTGGCCCCGACGAAGAAACCGGCCTTTCCGATCTCGATACCGCTGTTCTTGCTGATCTGACTCGCAACGTCGACTGCGCTGACGTCCTCGTCGAGCAACTGGCACACCTGCTTTGCGGTTTCGATCGCGTAATCCTCAGACGGGATCGTGATCCCTTTTCCCTTGATCGCCTTGAGGAAAGCCTCGTCCGCCGCACTTCGTGCCGAGGTCGAGGTGGAGGTCGGCGTCGACGTGAGGCTCGACGATGACGATGACGATGACGTGCTGCCGTCCGCCGTGTTGGTCTCAACGTCCGATTTCGGCCAGACCAGCACGGCCACAACGATCGCCACGACGATCACCGCAGCGACCACGCCGGCCCAGATGAGCTTCGCATTACCCGATGAGCCACCGCGGCCGGGCGGCGGAGGTGGCCAGTTCGTCGGACCGGCCAGCGGAGCGAACTGAGGCGAACCGCCGACGGGAACCGCCGGTGGTGGAGTGGTTACGGGCGGCGCCGACGTCGTCGCGGTAGGCGCGGCCAGGGCGTGCGAGCGCAGTATCTCGTCGATCCTGCTTGCCGTGGTGTACGTGACGTCACTTCGGGCCCGCAAGGCGAGCAATAGTTTACGGACGTCGTCGCGGACGGTGTCATCGTCGTCCTCGAGGCCGCCCTCCAGATCGAGCAGCATGCTTCGTTGCTCGTCAAACGAGATCTCCTCGGAGCTGCGGATCATCCCGCCGATCCGCAGTAAAAACCCGTACGGGATCTGCGGCGGCTCGGGCAACGGATCGGGCAGAGGACGACGCCGGCCCGCGCGTTCATGCAACGCCGACATCAGCGCCAGCGCGCCCGCGCGCGAGGAGTCGCGGTAATCGATCGCATCCGCCGTGAACGCCGAGTTCCCGCTGCCGGTGACCTCGCCGATGATGAGAAACAGGACCGGGATCTGCAGCTGTTGGGCGTATCGCAGCTCGGCTTGGCATGGTTTGGACGCTGTTGACCTGTCGGATACGGCGAAGATCACCACCGTGCACGAGCGGATCTGCTCGAGAATGGTCTGCCACCATGTGGAACCGCCGCGCAAATCCCTGTCGTACCAGACGTCTTGCGCTGCGCTCTTGAGTTCGTTCGCCAAAGCCTCGACGGCGGCCTCGTCATACCGGGAATAGCAAACGAACACTTTCATCGCGTCGATCTCCTCATCGCCGGACGCCCGTAGCTGCGAGCTTACGGTGGGCGCGATCCGGCGAATCAACTGCACGAGTTGTGCTGCACTGTCAAAATTCGTCTGTGTTCAAACGCGTACTCGCCGCCGCCGGCGTCAGCGCCGCCGCCCTGCTGACGGCGACGACCGCGTCCGCGTCTCCCTCCGACGACCAGGCATTCTTGTCCGCGCTCGACCGGCAGGGGGTCAAATATCCGTCAGCGCAATATGCGATCAGCGTCGCAGGTGAGGTGTGCACACTTCTCGACGACGGAGCGGGCGGCGTCGACGTGGCCAGGGAGATCACGAAGAACAGCGGGATCCCCGTCGAAAGCTCGGGCTTCGTCGTCGGCGCAAGCATCGCCTCGTATTGTCCGTCACACATTGGCGCGTTCGCCGGTTAATGGGGCCGCACAATGGGTAACGGTGAGAAATGGCTACCGTTGACGTCTCGGTGAAATCAGATCTGCCGCCGGATGATGCGTGGGCGCTCGCCTCGGATTTGGACCGCTTCGACGAGTGGCTCACCATCTTCGGAGGCTGGCGCAGCGATGTGCCCGACCAGATCGAAGAAGGCACGCGAGTCGCATCGTGCATCAAGGTGAAGGGCTTCCGCAACGTAATCCATTGGGAGGTCACGGAATACGAGCCGCCAAGGCGGCTTGAACTCAAGGGCTCCGGCCGCGGCGGCGTCCGCATCGCGTTGACCCTGACCGTCGAACCGGACAAGCCGGGTTCGGTTTATCACCTGGTCGCGAATCTCACCGGGGCACTGTTGAACGGGCCGGTCGGTCGACTGGTCGCCAAGGTGCTCAAGTCCGACGTCGACAAGTCGGTGGCCAACCTGGCTCAACTGCAGGCCGCCGCCTAAAACCGGCGTCCTCAGCCGCCGAGTGCGGCGATCAGCTCCTTGATCCGGGCGACTTCGTCCTCAGTGGGTGTCTCCTCGGCTTCGATCGCCTCGATCAGGTCGGCGCGTGGCGCCGCGCCTGGGCCGTTGTCCGCGGTGGCCATCAAGTCGTCGTAGCGGCTGCGCACAGAACTCAGCGCGACGATCACGTGCGGGGTGGTGCGGCTGCGGCGCGCGGCGTCACGCAGCGACGACTCGAGCTTGCGCAAACCGGCCAGGATCACGCCTGCCTTTCCGGAAACTCGTGGCCCGCCGGATCGGGCAGCGTCTCTATTGCGTTGGAGTACATGTGCATTGCCGCATCAGTCAAGCTGACGATGATCGGCGACTCGCCATCATTGGATGCCGTTGGCTCGGACATGAACAAATCCTTCGGGTGATTTCGAAAGTTCATTCAAAGGCCTGGGGAAGACCAGCGAAAAAGGTAACGCGTTTCGGCTCGCTCTTTCAATATGTGTTCCCTGTGTTCCATCGAAGATGTGTTCCTTCGAAGTTCGACCCAACCTTGCCGCCGCACGGTTCGGCTTGCACAACGCCGGGTAGGTGACAGTCTGATGGTGATGAAAGGCGACACCGGCGGATCGCCGCCGGGAATCAGAAGTGAAGTCGATGAACACGATCCCGCTGGCGGCAGTCACATCGAGGACGGACTCGTCGAACACCCCAACGCCGGTGACTTCGGGCAAGCCAGGACGCTGCCGGCCGACCGGACGTGGTTCAAGAGCGCGGTGTTCTACGAGGTGCTGGTCCGCGCGTTCTACGACTCGAGTGCCGACGGCTCCGGCGACCTGCGGGGGCTGACCGAGAAGCTGGACTATCTGCAGTGGTTGGGTGTCGACTGCCTGTGGCTGCCGCCGTTCTACGACTCACCGCTGCGCGACGGCGGCTACGACATCCGCGACTTCTACAAGGTGCTCGGCGACTTCGGGACCGTTGAGGACTTCGTCGCGCTGCTGGACGCCGCTCACCGGCGCGGAATCCGTGTGATCACCGACCTCGTCATGAACCACACGTCCGATTCGCATCCGTGGTTTCAGGAGTCCCGCCGCGACCCCGACGGGCCGTACGGGGACTTCTACGTCTGGAGCGACACCAGTGACAAGTACGCTGACGCCCGCATCATCTTCGTCGACACCGAAGAATCCAATTGGACCTTCGATCCGGTTCGGCGTCAGTTCTACTGGCACCGGTTCTTCTCGCATCAGCCCGATCTGAACTACGACCACCCTGCGGTGCAGGAAGCCATGATCGACGTGCTGCGGTTCTGGCTCGATTTGGGCATCGACGGCTTCCGGCTCGACGCGGTGCCCTACCTGTTCGAGCGGGAGGGCACAAACTGCGAGAACCTGCCCGAGACGCACGCCTTCCTGCGGCGCTGCCGCAAGGTGATCGATGACGAATTCCCGGGCCGGGTGCTGCTGGCCGAGGCGAACCAGTGGCCAGCTGACGTCGTCGAGTACTTCGGTGATCCCGCCACCGGCGGCGACGAATGCCACATGGCGTTCCACTTCCCGCTCATGCCGCGGATCTTCATGGCGGTGCGTCGGGAGTCCCGCATCCCGATCTCGGAGATCCTGGCGCACACCCCGCCGATCCCCGATACCGCGCAGTGGGGGATCTTCCTGCGCAACCACGACGAGCTCACGTTGGAGATGGTCACCGACGAAGAGCGCGACTACATGTACTCCGAGTCCGCCAAAGATCCGCGGATGAAGGCCAACGTCGGCATCCGCAGGCGCCTCGCCCCACTGCTCGACAACGACCGCAATCAGATCGAGCTGTTCACCGCGTTGCTGCTGTCGCTGCCGGGTTCTCCGGTGATCTATTACGGCGACGAGATCGGCATGGGCGACAACATCTGGCTCGGTGACCGCGACGGGGTCCGCACGCCGATGCAGTGGACACCCGACCGCAACGCCGGCTTCTCCAAGGCCAACCCCGGCCGCCTGTACCTGCCCCCCAACCAGGACCCGGTGTACGGCTATCAGTCGGTGAATGTGGAGGCGCAGATCGACAGCTCCACCTCGCTGCTGAACTGGACGCGCACGATGCTCGGCGTCCGTCGGCGGCACGATGCCTTCGCCACCGGCACGTTCAGGGAGCTGGGTGGGTCTAATCCGTCGGTACTGGCATACCTGCGTGAAGGTCAGGGGGACGCCAGCGACGACGTCGTCCTCTGCGTGAACAACCTCTCTCGATTTCCTCAGCCGATCGAGCTCTACCTACAGCACTACAACGGCTACACGCCTCTGGAGCTGACCGGCAATGTGGAGTTCCCGCGGATCGGGCACCTGCCTTACTTGTTGACGCTGCCGGGCCACGGGTTCTACTGGTTCCAGCTGCGGGAGTTCGAGGAGCAAGCACCGTCGTCAATGAGTCGCTTGCGCGAAGAGGAAAGATCATCATGAGCCTGCCGTTTGAGGAGTGGCTTCCGCGTCAGCGCTGGTACGCCGGGCGCACCCGCGATCTGGCTGAAGCGCAGACCGCACGCGTCGTCAGCCTGAGCGACGATCTCGACCTGATGCTGGTCGATGCGCACTACACCGACGGGTCCTGGGAGCGCTATCAGGTGATCGTGCGTTGGGACGTGCCCCCGCCTGTCGAGTACGGCAACGTCGCGACGGTCGGTGCTGACGGCGATCGCATCGGATACGACGCGCTCTACGACCCGGAGGCGGCGCAGTATCTGCTCTCTCTCATCGAATCGTCAGCTGTGCGAGGCGATGTGAAGTTCGAGAAGGAGCCCGGCGCCGATCTGCCGGTCGACGCGGCGCCCCGGGTGTTCGATTCCGAGCAGAGCAATACCAGCGTGATCTTCGAGCAGGCGGCGATCCTGAAGTTCTTCCGGCGCATCGCCCCCGGCATCAATCCGGACATCGAACTGAACCGGGTCCTCGGCCGTGCAGGCAATGAGCACGTCGCTGCTCTGCTGGGGTCGGTGGAAATGTCGCTCGACGGCCAGCAGTGGCCGTTGGGCATGGTGACGGCCTTCGCCGCCAACTCGGCTGAAGGCTGGGACATGGCGACGGCCAGTACCCGGGACCTGTTCGCCGAGGGTGACCTGTACGCGTACGAGGTCGGCGGTGATTTCGCCAGCGAGTCCTCCCGGCTCGGTGAGGCTGTCGCGTCGGTTCACGCCGCGCTCTCCGAGGCGCTCGGTACGGCGACAGTCGAGTTTCCCGTCGAGACGACGCTCGCTCGGCTCGCCGCGGCCGCGGCCACGGCGCCGGAGCTGGGGGCGTACGTCCCAGCGATCGAAGAGCGACTGCAGAAGCTTCTCGGCGAGCCGATCACCGTGCAGCGCGTGCACGGCGACCTGCACCTCGGGCAGGTGCTGCGCACGCCTGAGACCTGGTTGCTGATCGACTTCGAAGGCGAGCCCGGCCAGCCGCTGGAGGAACGGCGCAAGCCTGACTCACCGTTGAGGGACGTAGCCGGGATGCTGCGGTCCTACGAGTACGCGGCCTACCAGCGGCTGGTCGGGGTGGATGCTGACGACCACGGCAAACAGCTGGCCGCCCGCGCGCGGGAATGGGTGGAGCGCAACCAAGGGGCGTTCTGTGACGGCTATGCCGCGGTCGCGCAGGCAGATCCGCGTGAGTCGGCAGCCGTGCTGGCAGCGTATGAACTGGACAAGGCCGTGTACGAGGCGATGTACGAAAAGCGTTACCGGCCAGGCTGGTTGGCGATTCCCATGCGGTCGATCGCCCGTCTCGTCGGCTGATCGTCGGTGATGATCTCGAACGAAGCGCCGGTGTTGCCGGTGAGCTCGGGGGTCAAAGCATCACCACCTCGTAGTCGCCGAGCCGACGCATCAGCACCCTCAGATGATCGTTGGACGAACCGAGCGTCTGCTCGATCGCAGTGAGCCGCGCGGTGTAGTGGCCGACGGGATACTCGGCGGTCATGCCGATGCCACCGTGAAGTTGGATCGCCTCCTGGCCGATGTGGCGTCCGGAGCGGCCGATCTGCAGCTTCGCCCGTGACGCAACCACTGGGTCGAAGTTCCCGTCCGCGATCGACATCGCCGCGTAAAGGCTCATGCTGCGGGCCATCTCGAGTGAGACATACATGTCGGCCGCGCGCTGGGTCAGCGTCTGGAACTTGTTCAGCGTGACGCCGAATTGCTTGCGACTCGTCAGGTACTCGGTGGTGAGGCGCAGCGCCTCTTCCATCGCGCCGACTGCTTCGGCGCACAGCGCGGACTGGGAGCGGACCTTCGCGTTACTGATCTGTTCAGACGCATCCACGGGCTCGCCGAGCGGCTGCGCGGGCGAGTCGGTGAAGTCGATCTGGGCGCCGCGCCGACCGTCGAAGGTGCGGTATGGGCGTCGAGTGGTGGAGTCGGCATCGACGAGGAACACTCCGTTCCCCCCGTCGGGCAACGCGGCGCTGACCACCAGCTTGTCGGCGCTGTCACCGGCGACGACCGGATTCATCTGCCCGGTGAGCGTCCACGAATCACCTTGCTGCGTAGCGGTTGTCGCACCGACGTAAGCTGCGGCCAGCAACGTCTGCCCTGCGGCCACGTCGTCGAGGATTTGGCGCTGTTCGTCGGTGCCCAGCTCGGCAATCAGTCCGCCCGGTGCCAGGGCTGCGGCGATCACCGGCTCGGGCGCGAGATGTCTGCCGATCTCGGTCATCACGAGTGCTACCTCGATCTGACCGCCCGAGTCCTCGTCGAAGCCGAGACCCAGGATGCCGACGTCGGCCAGCTGTTTCCAGACCTCGCGGCTCCAGCCGAGTTCACTGTCGGCAACCTTGTTGCGACGCTCCTGGTCGTAGGCGTGGGACAGCAGGTCGCGCGTGGTGTCGCGCAACAGCGCCTGCTCTTCTGTCGGTTGAAAATCCATGGTGCGCCCTACAATCCGAGAATGGTCGATGCGATGATGTTGCGCTGCACTTCGTTGCTTCCGCCGTAGATCGACGTCTTGCGGTAGTTCAGGTAGAGCGGTGCGGCGCGCTGTGCCCACTCAGGGGACATGATGTCGCCTCCGGCACCCATGGGTCGCGCGTCGGGACCGGCGACGTCGACCAGCAGTTCGGTAGTCGCCTGCTGCAGCTGGCTACCGCGCAGCTTCAGTACCGACGACACTGGGTTGGGCTGCCCTTCCGCCGAGTCGGATACCACCCGCATCTGCGTGAGTTCCAATGCCAGGAGGTCGTTTTCGATCTCGGACAGCCGCGCGGCGAAGAGCGGATCGTCGAGCATGCCCCGCTGTTGTGCGTGTTTCTTCACTTCGGCGAGTCGCACCTTGGTCCTGCCGACGCCGGCGATGCCGGTGCGTTCATTTCCGAGCAGGAATTTCGCGTAGGTCCAGCCC
>JAVHWG010000124.1:0-5620 GCA_032159965.1 Mycobacterium sp. | reverse complement strand
GCGCCGGGCTGTCCAGCACGACCGCCCGGTGGATCGTGGTGGCCTACAACGTCGGTGCCATCATCGGTGGGCTGGTGTTCGGCACGCTGTCCCAACGATTCGGCCGCCGTTACACCATCGTGTTCTGTGCTGTGTTGGCCCTGCCGATCGTGCCGCTGTTCGCCTACTCACGCACCGCGGCGATGCTGTGCCTGGGTTCGTTTCTGATGCAGCTCTGCGTGCAAGGAGCATGGGGCGTCATACCCGCGCACCTCACCGAGATGTCGCCGGACACGATCCGCGGCTTGTATCCCGGGGTGACTTATCAGCTGGGCAATTTGCTGGCGGCGTTCAACCTGCCCATCCAGGAGCATCTGGCCCAGACCCATGGTTACCCTTTTGCGCTGGCGGCTACGATCGTGCCGGTGCTGACGATGGTCGCGTTCCTGACATTTATTGGTAAGGATGCCACCGGAATTCGCTTCGGCACTGCCGAAACGGCTTTTCTCCCAAAGGAAGTGGCGTGAGCTAGCTATCGGTTTCCACCGTTCGGGCCTGCTCGATGTTAGTGAGCGCGTAGTTCGCCATCGCGGCGATGGTCATCATTTCGCCGGCATGGGCGAATGACTCGTAGACCTCGTCGCCGAGAACTTCGCGAAGATGAGTGATCGTCGCCTCGAGTTGCGGGTAGCCGGCCAGCGCCATCGGGGATGCGGCGAATCCACTGATGGTGGCGGCCTGCTCGTGGTGTCCGAGACGGTCGAATACACCGGAGAGGATCGCCAGCGGGTTGTGCATCAGCGAGACGCTGCCGGCGTCCAAGTAGTGCCGGATCGCCAAGGACAGGTCGTCGAGCGAGTCGCCGGGGTCATCGCGAGCGGACGCCGACAAAGACAGCAAAACCGCGACCGCCGCCTCCATCTGTCGGTTCCCGCAGTCTTGAGCGATCGCCAGGGCCCGGCGTAATGCGTGGTGGCAGACGACCGGATTACTGTTGAGGTGGGCGATGCCATGCGCGAAATATGCGAAGCAGGCCGTGGTGGGATTGGTGGTGGCCGCAGCACCTGCGAGCAGGCCGTCCTCGGCCACCTTCAGGCCTTCGGTGTCGCCCAAGAAATTGAGCGCCATCACCAGACACGCGCGGGTAATCGTGCGCGGGCCCGGACCTCGTGCGATCGCCTCGCGGCACACTTCGACCCATCGCTGGGGGTGACCCGCCGCCATGTACGCGATGCCGCTCGAGGTTTGGCTCTCGTAGAGATCTGGGTCGAAATCTGCACTGCCCGTAAGTCTTTGGCTGGCTTCGAGATAGCCGAATGCGTCGTCGGTTCGCCCGGCGGCGTAGCACTGCGCGGCGCTCACGTACAGCTGCAGGAGCCGCCGGTGATTGATCGCTCGCGCCGGTTCGATGAGTTCCTCGGCCCAGGCGACGGGCTCATACTGTTCGAGCCAGACGCCCAGGGCGGTGGCGTGCGTGGCGATCGTGGCCGCGCTGTCCAGGTCGCCGTTGGCGGCAGACCACCGGAACGCGGCGCGCAGGTTGGCGAATTCGGTAGTGAACCAGGTGTAGGTATCCCGTTGTCGCGGGCCGTCCCACAGCGCGAGCGCGTCGATTGCGCAGCCGG
Source organism: Mycobacterium sp. (assembly GCA_032159965.1). Taxonomy (GTDB): domain Bacteria; phylum Actinomycetota; class Actinomycetes; order Mycobacteriales; family Mycobacteriaceae; genus Mycobacterium. The sequence goes on along the minus strand of JAVHWG010000124.1, from coordinate 4,016 downwards.
CAAAGTGTCGGGCGTGTGCTGCGCGGGTCTCATCGAGGATGCCGCCGCCGGCGAGTTGTTCTTCGGCGAATTGGCGGATCGTCTCTAGCATCGAAAACCGGGTCTGCCCCGTAGATCGGTCGGCGACCAGCAGCGACTTGCGCACCAGGGTGTCCAGCGAATCAAGCACGGTGTATTCATCGATATCGCTGGAGCCCGCTATGGCGCAGGCGCTTTGGAGGTCGAATCCACCGGCGAACACCGAGCAGTGATTCAGTAGATGTTTCTCCGAGTCGTCAAGGAGATCATAGGACCAGGCCACAGCGTGGCGCAGGGTGTGGTGGCGTTCCTGGCCGCGTCGTGACCCGACCAGTAGCCGGAATCGGTGGTCGAGACGGTCGCGTACTTCACGTGCGGTCATGGACACCATCCGTGAGGCGGCCAACTCGATCGCCAATGGGATCCCGTCGAGACGTTCGCAGATCTCCACGACCGCCGATGCCTCATCTGGTGAGGCCGTCGAGAAGCTTGGACCCGCTGTTTGGGCGCGTTCGACGAACAACGCCGCAGCGGGCGAGTCGATGCCCGCGCCGACGTCCAGTGAGGGCACCGGCCACAGCTGCTCGTCCGCGATGCCGAGCCCTTCGCGGCTGGTGGCCAAGATCCTCACGGTGGCCGATTGCGCGAGGATCGCCTCGATTAGATCGGCTGCCGCGTCGCGCACGTGCTCGCAATTGTCGATCAGCAGCAGCCGGGCTCTGCCGTCAAGCGCCGTGACCATTGACTCAGTCACGCTCTTGCCGGGTTGTTGCGTGATACCCATTACTGCGGCAATCGCCTCGGGAACCGACCCTGGATCGCCAACCGCAGCCAGCTCGAAAAACCAGACACCATCCGGGAATTCATCAACCAGACGAGCCCCGACTTCGGTGGCCAGTCGGGTTTTTCCGACTCCGCCAAACCCGGTCAACGTCACCAGTCGATGCGCCCCGAGCGCCGCTGTCACCGCATTGAGGTGAGATTCGCGGCCGATGAAACTGCTGAGCGCGGGTCGCAGATTTCCGAGTGCGACATCAAGGGTTCGCAACGGTGGAAATTCGGTGCGCAGGCCAGGCCCGCGGACCTGGAACATCCCGACTGCGGTTGGCAGATCTCGCAATCGTCGGGGCCCTAGACTCAGCAGATCAACTCCGCTAAGCAGGGACGCCGTCGAATCGGCCAACAAGATCTGACCGCCGTGCCCGGCAGCCATCACTCGGGCCGCCCGGTTGAGCACCGTCCCGAAATAGTCGGCATCGCGCAGCTCGGCTTCACCGGTCGCCAAACCCATCCGCACCGGTAACTGCAGCGCGCGTTGGGCGGTCACGGCCGCATCGACCGCTGACCGTGGGGACGAGAAAGCCGCACATACGCCGTCGCCGGTATGTTTGAACAGCCGGCCGTTGTAAGTTTCGATCGCCCGGCGCAACACGTCGTCGTGCGTGGCCAGCGCCGCTCTCATCGCGTCAGCGTCGGTCTCCCACTGCCGAGTTGAACCTTCTATGTCGGTGAAGAGGAACGTCACAACCCCTGTAGGGCCAATCGCCTGATCAGCGGACACTCTGGCAGAATGCCACAGCTTGACCGTCGCGAGACCCCTCACGAGTGGTAAGCGTTATGCGATCTCGCCGGATTCTCAGCCGCTCAGGGTGCGCAGCAGCATATGCATCGCCACGGTGGTCGAGCGTTCCCGGACATCCGACCGGTTGCCGGGGAGCCGCAGGGTCCGAGTGACCAGCTCGCCGTCACCCAGCGCGACGGTGAAACATACTGTGCCGACCGGCTTTTCGTCCGTTCCGCCACCGGGGCCGGCGATGCCGGTGATCGCGACGGCGGTATCGGCGTCGAGGCGCTTCAGTGCGCCGGTCGCCATCGCCTCGGCAACGGGCTCGGAAACCGCGCCGTGCTCCTTGATGAGGCCCGCGTCGACACCGAGAAGCTGTTCCTTCGCGTCGTTGGAGTAGGACACCACACCGCCAACCACGTAGTCCGATGACCCGGGCCGTTCGGTCAGTCGCGCCGCCAGCAGCCCCGCGGTGCAGGATTCCGCTGTTGCGATGCGGCGGCCCGTTAGCAACTTTGCGACCAGATCGTCGACTTGCGAACCGTCCTCGGAAAACACCTGGTCGCCGTGCCTGTCGCGCAGCAATTGAGTCAGCTGGGCGTAGACGTCTACCGCGTCCGGCTCGTAGCGCGTCACGATCTCCAGCTCCCCGCGCCGCAGGCAGGTGGTGATTTCGAGGGCGGAAAAGCCGCTGATGGACGTCTCGGCGTCACGCAGCGTCTCGGCCAGTCCCGACTCGGGCAGCCCGAACATCCGCATCATGTCCTGCCGGTAGACCGTCCGCCCGGCGATCGCCTCCTGTGCCGCCGGGGCCGCAATGGCCTTGCGCCACATCGGCTGAAGCTCGCGCGGCGGCCCCGGTAGCACCATCACCGCCGGTTTGCCGGGGACCACGACGCCGGGTGCGGTGCCCACTGGGTCGATGACCTGCGACCCGACCGGGATCATGGCCTGCTTGCGGTTGGCGGTCCGCACCGAGTCGAAGTTGCCGGGCTCCAAGAGCGAGGCGAAAGCCGGATTGCGCGACATGAGGGATTTGAGGATCTCGGCGATCCTGTTTTCGAGCTCGTCGTCCAGCACCAGCTCGCGGCCGCAGAAGCGGGCCACCACTTCGATGGTCATGTCGTCGGCGGTCGGGCCCAGGCCCCCGCTGGTGATGATGAGGTCCACACCCTGGTCGGCCATGAAGCGCAGCTGCGCCTCGATGTCGTCGGGGCGGTCACCACAGATGGTGATGTGGGCCAGTTCGACGCCGAGCTCTAGGAGCCGATCAGCGATCCAGGGGCCATTGCGGTCCTGGACCCGTCCGGTCAGAACTTCGGTGCCGGTGACCACGATGCCTGCGCGTGCGCTCACTGTGCTGAGCCTACGCATCACCCCCACGGTGGTGACCCGCTGCGCCGCGCTTGCGATCACCGTCAGCTCCCAGTGGTGACCCGCTGCGCTCGGCTGCGCCGCGCTTGCGATCACCACGGGGACTAACGTGAGGCCGTGGTGCAAGCTCCGCGTACCCGTTATGCCAAGTCCGGCGATATCGACATCGCATACCAGGTGCTGGGTGAGGGTCCGACGGATCTGCTGGTGCTACCCGGTGCGTTCGTCCCGATCGACTCGATCGACGATGAGCCCGCGCTGTACCGCTTCCAGCGGCGCCTGGCCTCCTTTGCCCGGGTGATCAGGTTCGACCTGCGCGGCGTCGGCCTTTCGTCGCGGGCGCCGACGATAGACATGCTCGGACCAAAGTTCTGGGCCGAGGACGCGATCGCGGTGCTGGATGCCGTCGGGTGCGAGCGGGCGACGGTCCTCGCGCCGAATTTCCACGCGATGAGCGGCCTTGTCCTGGCGGCGGATCACCCCGAGCGGGTGCACAGCCTCATCGTCGTGAACGGCACTGCGCGTGCGCTGTGGGCGGCCGACTACCCCGCCGGCGCCAAGCAGAGTCTGCTCGATCCTTACCTGACGGTCGCGCTCGAGCACGACGCCGTCGAGCAGGGGTTCGACGTGCTGGGCATCGTCGCGCCGTCGGTCGCCGGCGATGACGCGTTTCGTTCCTGGTGGGATCACGCCGGTAACCGGGCGGGGCCGCCGAGCATGGCCCGCGCCGTGGCCACGGCGATGGCGCAAGCCGATGTGCGAGAAACCTTGACCCGCATCAGCGCCCCGACGTTGATCCTGCATCGGGTCGGTGCGAACTTCATCCCGGTGATGCAGGGTCGCTACCTCGCCGAGCACATCGCAGGATCACGCTTTATCGAATTGCCGGGACAGGACGTCCTGTACTGGGTGGGCGGCGCCGCCGCCATGCTCGACGAGATCGAGGAGTTCGTCACCGGCGTGCGCGGGGGTGCCGACGCCGAGCGCGTGCTCACCACGATCATGTTCACCGACATCGTCGGCTCAACGCGGCGCGCGGCCGAACTCGGCGACAATCGCT
>JAVHWG010000109.1:0-6344 GCA_032159965.1 Mycobacterium sp. | reverse complement strand
TGTGTCCGAGGGGGGACTTGAACCCCCACGCCCGTTAATAGGGCACTAGCACCTCAAGCTAGCGCGTCTGCCATTCCGCCACTCGGACCCGGCTCCCGAAACCGCTTGGGAGCAGCTAAGGCTATCGGATTCGGTATGCGGGACCCAAACTATCCCGGGGGGCACGCGCTAGCGGCAACCAATGGTAGGAAAGGGGACTGTGACAACTGCTGTGGACGAGGTGGTGGACCTCGTCAGCGCGTTAATCCGGATCGATACCACCAACACCGGAGATCCTGCGACCACCAGGGGCGAGCGCGAGTGTGCGCAGTGGGTGGCCGGGCAGCTCCAAGAGGTCGGGTACGAAACCGAGTACATCGACGCCGGGGCGCCCGGCCGGGGAAACGTCTTCGCGCGGCTGCCGGGCAAGGATCGCTCCCGCGGCACGCTGATGATCCACGGTCACCTCGATGTGGTGCCTGCCGAGGCGGCCGACTGGAGCGTGCATCCGTTCTCCGGCGCGATCGAGGACGGTTACGTGTGGGGCCGTGGAGCAGTCGACATGAAAGACATGGTCGGGATGATGATCGCCGTCGCGCGGCACTTCAAGAGCGAGGGCATCGTGCCGCCGCGCGACCTGCTGTTCGCGTTCGTCTCCGACGAGGAGGCAGGCGGCAAGTTCGGATGCAAATGGCTGGTCGACAACCGCCCCGACCTGTTCGAGGGCGTCACCGAGGCGGTCGGGGAGGTTGGCGGGTTCTCGTTGACGGTTCCGCGCCGCGACGGCGGTGAACGCCGCCTCTATCTGATCCAGACGGCTGAACGAGGCATGCGGTGGATGCGGCTGACCGCCCACGGCCGGGCCGGCCACGGCATGTTGATCCACGACGAGAATGCCGTCACCGCGGTGGCAGAGGCAGTTGCCAGGCTGGGCCGCCACCAGTTCCCGATCGTGCTAACCGATTCCGTCGAGCAGTTTCTGCAGGCTGTCACTGAGGAGACGGGTTACAGCTTCGATGTGACGTCTCCCGACCTGGACGGCGCCATTGCCAAACTCGGTTCGATCGGCCGCCTCGTCGCCGCGACGCTTCGCGACACCGCCAACCCCACGATGCTCGCAGCCGGCTATAAGGCCAACGTCATCCCCGCCACCGCGGAGGCCGTGATCGACTGCCGCGTGCTGCCCGGCCGGCTGCAGGCATTCGAGCGGGAGGTCGACGAGTTGATCGGTCCCGACGTCACGCGGGAGTGGATCGTCGACCTGCCCTCGTATGAAACAACGTTCGACGGTGAACTCCTGGATGCGATGAACGCCGCGGTACTTGCCGCCGATCCCGAGGCCCGTATCGTTCCGTACATGCTCGCGGGCGGTACGGATGCAAAACACTTCGCGCGCTTGGGGATTCGCTGTTTCGGGTTCGCTCCGCTGCGGCTTCCCCCGGAACTGGACTTCTCGGCACTGTTCCACGGAGTCGACGAGCGGGTACCCGTGAATTCGCTGAAGTTTGGTGCCGAGGTTCTCGAGCATTTTCTTTTGCACTGCTGATCACAGCTACCCACGACAGAAAGGACTGGCGTACCGTGCCTGTTCCATACAACACTTACGACTACCTGCCCAAGCTCCCATCGTTCACGCTGACCTCCGACGACATCACCGAAGGCGAACCGTTCAAGAACGCGCAGGTGAGCGGAATCATGGGCGCCGGAGGCGAAGACGTGTCGCCCCAACTGAGCTGGTCGGGTTTTCCCGAGGAGACACAGAGCTTCGCCGTCACGATGTACGACCCGGACGCGCCGACCGGTTCCGGATTCTGGCACTGGGCGGTGGCCAACCTGCCCGCGACGTGCACTGACCTGCCGTCGGGGGTGGGCGACGGAAGCGACTTACCCGGCAGCGCAATCACTTTGGTCAACGATGCCGGGGTGCGCCGCTTCATCGGGGCAGCACCCCCGCCCGGGCACGGGTACCACCGCTATTACGTCGTGGTCCACGCCGTCAAGGTCGAGAAGCTCGAGCTGACCGAGGACGCCAGCCCCGCTTTTCTCGGCTTCAATCTGTTCATGAACGCGATCGCCCGGGCTGTCATTCACGGCACGTACGAGCAGAAGGAAGGCTAGCGGCGCGCCGCCGAGCCCACCGCGTCGGCAAGGCTGCTGAATCCACCGGAGTGCAGGCGCTCCGCGACTCCGTCGTGAATTCGCTTGGCCCACAGGCCACCGCCGTACACGAAGCCGGTGTAGCCCTGCAGGAGTGACGCACCGTCGACGATTCGTTGCCACGCGTCGTCTGCCGTCTCGATGCCGCCGACAGAAATCAGCACCAGCCTGCCGCCGACGCGCACGTACAGCCGCTGCAGCACTTCGCGCGAGCGGTCCGCCAGTGGCGGTCCCGACACTCCGCCGGAACCGAGTTCGTCGACGCCGGGGGTGGCCAGCCGCGCGCGCGAGATCGTCGTGTTGGTGGCGACGATGCCTGCCAGCCCCATCTCGACGGCCAGATCGGCGATCGCGTCGACGTCGTCGTCCGACAGGTCTGGCGCGATCTTGACCAGCACCGGTGTCGCCGTCGCCTCCTGGACCGCGGCCAGTATCGGCCGCAGCGTTTCCACCGCCTGCAGATCGCGCAGGCCGGCAGTGTTCGGCGAGCTGACGTTCACCACCACGAAGTCAGCTACCGGGCCCACCAGGCGCGCGCTGGTCACATAGTCGTCGACTGCATGCTCAGCGGGGGTGACCTTCGACTTCCCGATGTTCGCCCCGATCGGCACGTCGGGATCACGGCGGGCAAGGCGCAGCGCCAAATGCCCCGCCCCCTGGTTGTTGAAGCCCATGCGGTTGAGCAGCGCGCGGTCGGCAGGCAGGCGGAACAGCCGCGGCCGCGGATTGCCCGGCTGAGGGTGTGCCGTGACCGTGCCGACCTCGGCGTAACCGAAACCCAGCGCGCCCCACGTGCCCAGACCGGTGCCGTCCTTATCGAAGCCTGCCGCCAGACCCAGCGGAGCGGGAAACCGGACCCCGAACACGGTGCTCGCCAGGATCGGGTCCTGAGCGCCGAGCCGCCTGTGCAGCATCCGCCGCCCGGGCGTCGTCGCAGTCATCAGCCGCAGCGTCGCGAATACCCATGCGTGAATCCGTTCGGCGGGGACCAGAAACAGAACCCGTCGCAGTGAGCGATAGAGCATCACAGCCCCGGCTGGTCGCTGCGCCGGCCAGTCTTGCGGCGCCGCAACAGTACTCGTCGACTACCGTCGTTGTAGAGCCGCACGCGGGTCAACTCCCAGCCGCGGTATTCAGCCTCAATCGACAGCCTGATCGATGCGGACAGTCGCGTCACCTCGGGAGGTAGGCGCAAGGGGACCCACTCATAGTCCTCGGAGAGATCGCTTTCCCACCCTTTGGGCATCCGCCCATACCCCGCAGCGGTGGTCATCGCGCCCCGGCGTTCTTGATCACCTGGACGCCGTCCCCGCTCGCCGACACCACGTACAGCGTGTTCGTGGTGTGGTCGAAGGACAGCACGTCAGGTTGCCGCACAGTCGGATAACGCACCCTCTCCTGTGGTATTCCGGTCGCCAGATCGTATCCAACAACCGCGTTGGCCGCGCTCAGCGATACCCACGCGAGGGTACGTGTCCCGACGAGCCCGTACGGTGCGTCGCGCACCGGGTAACGCTGCCGCATGATCAGCGGGTCGATCCCGAACACCAGCAGTTCCTCGCCCCGCGTGTCGACGACGAGCAAACGTCCCAAGGGGTCGGCGGCCAGCGTTGTCGCGCCCTCGCCGGCGCGCAACGCCTGCTGGGCTCGAGTGCCCCCGGCGTCGATGGACGTCACTGACGTCTGACCGCGGTCCAGCACGATCGTCGTATTGCCCTGTGTGGCAAGGCCATCCACGCGCGCAAAAAGCTTGACCTCGGCCGCGATGCTGTTGTCCGGATTCAACGTGTAGACGGTGCCGTCTGCACTGCCCAGCACCAGCCTGCCGTCGGCGCGGCGGGCGATCGCGGTGAAGTCGGTGTTTTCACGACCGATCAACCCGACCTTCGTCGACTCGCCGGTTCGGACGTCGGCGCGCAGATACCCACCCGGGGCGGACAGGTAGACCACACCCGCCCCGTCGCCGATCAGCGCGGTTGCCGGTGCCGGCAGCGGTGTGGTGCGCGGCTGACCACCCGATCCAGGAAGGAATGCCAGCTCCCGGCCGCCAAGGACCACCAGCGTCGACGTCGCCGCATCGAAGACCGCGCCAGTGGCGTGAATCGGCAACCTTCGCACGTCGCCGGCGGGTGCCGTCGTCGTCGGCGCAGACACAGCTGGGCCTGCCGGCGTCACCGTCGGAAGTGCTTCGTCGGCAGTCTTTGTCGAACACGCCGCCAACAAACTGACCAGCATGGCAGCAGCCGTCAACCCACGAACTAGGTGTTTGCTGAACGCAGGCAATGGGTAGTTTCTCGCCGTGGAAAATCTCGTCACATTGACGGGCCAGTCTAGGCCGCCCGACGGCACCGGCGACAAGGACGGCGACAAGGACCGCTCCGGCCGGGACTTTTTCGTCGAGGACGTCATCACCGGAATACACGCCAACGGATTTGGTCGCGTCGGCGACGGCCGTTCGTTCTCGTTTCGCATCGAACGCCAGCAATTGGTCGTCGAGGTGTACCGGCCCCGCCTCAATGGACCCGTCCCGAACGCCGAAGACGTTGTCGCCGTGACGGCCCGGGGGTTGACCGACATCGATCTCACCGACGCCCGCAGCGTGATCGCGGCTGTGCGCGACGCGGTGGCAACCGCCCAGCGGGTGAACCGCGGGGGCGTCAAACCCGCCCTCTGAGCCGGTGCCGGGTACGTTCGTCGGGTGGCGGACATGTCGTGGGCGCAGGTCGTTTTCTTGTCGGTGCTGCAAGGACTCACAGAATTCCTGCCGGTCTCCTCGTCCGGTCACCTCGCCATTGCGTCGCGGGTGATTTTCGGCGCAGACGCGGGTGCGTCGTTCACAGCGGTCAGCCAGATCGGTACTGAGCTGGCTGTCTTGCTGTATTTCGCCCGGGACATCTGGCGTATCGCCAAAGCGTGGTTCCGGGGGCTCGCGGACAAGCAGAAACGTGATGTCGATTACCGCATGGGTTGGTATGTGATCATCGGCACCATCCCGATTGTCGTCTTCGGGCTGCTGTTTCAGGACATGATCCGCACGTACGTCCGCAGTCTGTGGGTGGTCGCGATCGCGCTCGTCGTGTTCTCCGCGGTGATCGCGTTGGCCGAATTCGTCGGGCGGCAGTCTCGCGTGCAGGAGCAGTTGCGTTGGTACGACGCAGTTCTCATCGGGCTGGCGCAGACTCTTGCGCTGGTGCCCGGGGTGTCTCGCTCAGGCGCCGCGATCAGCGCCGGTCTATTTCTCGGGTTGAAGCGGGAACTGGCGGCGCGCTTCGGATTTCTGCTCGCCATCCCGGCGGTGCTCGGCGCGGGCCTTCATGAACTTCCGAACGCGTTCAGGCCCGTCAGTGAGGGCATGAGTGCCACCGGCCCGCAACTGCTGGTGTCGGTGATCATCGCGTTCGTCGTCGGTCTCGCCGCCGTTGCGTGGTTCCTGCGATTCCTGGTGAACCACAGCATGTACTGGTTCGTCGGCTACCGGGTCGCGCTGGGCATTGCCGTGATGGTCATGCTGGGCACCCACCATCTGGCGGCCGCATGACGGTGATCTTGCTGCGGCACGGCCGATCGGTGTCGAACACCGCACACGTGCTGGCGGGCCGCTCCGAAGGCGTCGACCTCGACGACCGCGGGCGTGAGCAGGCCGCTGCGTTGGTTGACCGACTCGGCGCGTTGCCGATTCGCGCCATCGTGTCCTCACCACTGCAGCGCTGCCTGCTGACGATCGAACCGCTCGCCGCCGCGCTGAGCCTGGTTCCGCTGGTCGACGAGCGGCTGGTCGAGGTGGACTACGGGCAGTGGACCGGTCGCAAGCTCGGAGACCTGTTCAAAGAATCGCTCTGGAAGGTCGTTCAGGCGCAGCCCAGCGCTGCGGTGTTCCCGGACGGGGAAGGTCTGGCGCAGGTGCAGTCCCGTGCGGTGGCAGCGGTCAGGGACCATGACAGGCGCCTCACCGAAGAGCACGGCGGCGACGTGCTGTGGGTGGCATGTACGCACGGCGACGTGATCAAGTCCGTGGTGGCCGACGCCCTCGGCACGCACCTGGACAGCTTCCAGCGCATCGTCGCCGACACCGCATCCACCAGCGTGATCCGCTACACGCCCATGCGGCCCTTCGTGTTGCACGTCAACCACACCGGATCGGACCTCGCGTCGTCACTGTCCCCGCCGAAAGAAGATGCAGCGGCGGGCGACGCAGTGGTCGGCGGATC
>JAVHWG010000088.1:0-15263 GCA_032159965.1 Mycobacterium sp. | reverse complement strand
CGCCTCGGAAGCCGGGATCCGTTCTGCCAGAAGCGCCATCCGCATCGCGCGGATGCGACCGACTGCCGCGGCCACCAATGCCGACGCGCCGCCGTCGGGCATCAAGCCGATCTTGGTGAATGCGAGCATGAAATACGCGTTCTCCGAAGCCAAGACGAGGTCGCACACCAGGGCCAATGACGCACCCACGCCCGCGGCGGGGCCGTGCACGACGGCCACGGCCGGCTTCGGCAGCGCGGCGATCGAACGGACGGCGCGGTTCGCCTCTTCGATGATCTGCGTGGGCGAGCTTGCGCCGCCGCCCTTCTGGTCCTCTTCGCTGATCCCCGCGCCCGAACTGAACCCGCGGCCCGCGCCCCCCAGCCGGACCACCCGCACGCGCTCGTCATCGGCGGCCCGCTGGACCGCGTCGGCGATGCCCGACAGCATCGCCTCGGTCAGCGAGTTGAGGCTGTCAGGGCGGTCCATCGTGATCGACAGCACGCCGTCGGCAAGGTCGACGGCGAGGCCCTTCACGGCCGGGTAGGCGTCAATGCTGGAATCAAGGGTCGACATGGATCCATGTTATGGATCGGTATAGTTCGACCAACCAGTGGGTCGGCCCGAGCTCACCGAGGAGAGGACAACGCTCAGTGGAGATCAAAGACGCGGTAGCGGCCATGACCGGTGCACGATGATCAGAACCAAATTCACCGAGACGTTCGGTGTTGACCATCCGGTGGTTCAAGGTGGCATGCAGTGGGTGGGCCGCGCTGAACTGGTTGCGGCAGTCGCCAATTCGGGCGCGCTGGGTTTCATCACGGCGCTGACGCAGCCAACTCCCGCGGACCTGGCCAATGAGATCGCACGCTGCCGGGATCTGACCGACAAGCCGTTCGGAGTGAACCTGACGATCCTGCCGACGATCAACCCGCCGCCGTACGACGAATATCGCAGGGTGATCGTCGACGCCGGCATCAAGATCGTCGAGACGGCTGGGTCCAACCCGGCGCCGCATCTGCCCATGTTCCACGAGCACGGCATCAAGGTCCTGCACAAGTGCACCTCGGTGCGCCACGGCGTCAAGGCCCAGAGTCTCGGGGTCGACGGCATCAGTATCGACGGGTTCGAGTGCGCGGGGCATCCGGGCGAGGACGATATCCCCGGCCTGGTGCTGATTCCGGCCGCGGCGCGGAAGATCGAGATCCCCATGATCGCCTCCGGCGGATTCGCCGACGCCCGCGGTCTGGTCGCCGCGCTGGCGCTGGGCGCGGATGGGATCAACATGGGAACGCGGTTCATGTGCACCGCCGAGTCCGCGATCCATCAGAAGGTCAAGGAGGCCATCGTCGCGGGATCAGAGCTCGACACGGAGCTGATCTTCCGGCCGTTGCGCAACACCGCCCGGGTGGCAAGCAACACGGTCTCCCGCGAGGTGGTGGAGATCCTCAACAACGGAGGTCAGTTTGAGGACGTCAAAGATCTGGTAGCGGGGTCGCGCGGGGTGAAGGTATACGAGGTGGGCGACCTCGACGCCGGGATCTGGTCGGTCGGCACCGCGATGGGGCTGATCGACGACATCCCGACCTGCGGTGATTTGGTGGCGCGCATCGTCGACGACGCAGAAGAACTGATTCGCGGCCGGCTGGCCGACATGATCGGATCGAGTGAGGAACACAAGGTTCTGGCCTAACGCCGAGACCGGCGCTGAGCAAACGTCAGCGCGGGCCGGCTCCGCGGTCTGGGTCAGACAGCGGTGGCCAGCGGGTGCCAGTCGTCAAGCTGCTCCGAGGTGTCGCCCTCTACCAGGAAGTCGCCATGGTAGAGCGCCTCGAAATCGACCTTAATGACCTCAGCGCTGGTGTCATCGATCCACATACCTGTGAGGCTATGGGTCACTATTAAGAGGACTTTGAGTGACGATTCGGAAAACTGTGGCAATTCTTACCGGCGGGTAGGTTGCGCGATCGCTCCTGGACCCTGCTTACCCGGTGTGCCGCGGGCCAGCAACCCGCCAATGTGGTCCGGCCATCCCTTGACGGTTCTGACTTACCGTTGATAAGTTACCGCCGATAGGTACAGCCCTCCGAGAGGACGCATGTGCTTGGCGGAATCGCACGTCTTGCCATCGCCGCACCGCGGCGGATCATCGCAGTGGCGTTGCTCGTGATGGTCGGCACCGCGGTGTTCGGTATCCCGGTGATGAAGAGCCTGTCGGCAGGCGGGTTCCAGGATCCGACATCGCAATCTGCGCGGGCATCGGCACTTTTGGCCGACGATTTCCACCAGGGCGACATGGAGTTGCTGATCAGCGTCGGCTCGGACGCCGGCGCGCAGAGTCCGCAGGCGATCGCGGCGGGCACTGACATCGCGGACAAGCTGCGCAACTCACCCTTCGTCGCTCAGGTGACCTCCTGGACGACGCAGCCGTCGCCGGCGCTGGTGAGCGAGGACGGAAAGACCGGGCTGATCGTCGCGGGCATCGACGGCACCGAGACCGAGGCCCAGCAGCGCGCCGAGGCACTGACGGATCAGCTCGTCCACGACCGCGACGGTGTCACCGTCAGGGCCGGCGGCGAAGCGATGATCTATGTCCAGATCAACGGCCAGAGCCAAAAAGACCTGTTGCTGATGGAGTCCATCGCGATCCCGCTGAGCTTCGTTGTCCTCGTGTGGGTGTTCGGCGGCCTGATCGCCGCTGCGCTTCCGTTGGCTGTCGGTGGACTCGCGATACTCGGTTCGATGGCGGTGCTGCACGCGATCACGTACGTCACCGACGTCTCGATCTTCGCGTTGAATCTCAGTGTCGCAATGGGCTTGGCGTTGGCAATCGACTACACCCTGCTGATCATCAGCCGGTACCGAGACGAGCTCGCCCAGGGTGCCGGCCGTGACGAGGCGCTGGTGCGCACGATGATGACGGCCGGGCGGACAGTCTTGTTCTCTGCGTTGACGGTCGCGTTGTCGATGGTCGCAATGGTCCTGTTCCCGATGTACTTCCTGCAGTCGTTCGCGTATGCGGGAGTCGCGGTGGTGGCATTCGCCGCGACCGCCGCGATCGTCGTGACCCCCGCGGCGATCGCCTTGTTCGGGGAGCGGTTGGATTCACTCGACGTGCGGCGACTGGCTCGCCGCCTCCTCGGGCGTCAGGAGCCGACACCGAAGCCGATCGAGAAAACGTTCTGGTATCGCTCCACCAAACTCGTGATGCGGCGGGCGATTCCGGTGGGCGTCGCGATCGTCGCGCTGCTTTTAGTGCTCGGCGCGCCTTTCCTGGGAGCGCGGTGGGGTTTCCCCGACGACCGCGTGCTGCCGCAGTCGCTGTCGGCGCGTGCAGTGGGCGACGACCTTCGCGACAACTTCGCGGTGGATTCCGCCACGAATGTCATGGCGGTGATACCGGACATGCCGGCGGCTCCCCCCCAGGAGCTGAGCCGTTACGCCGCAGACCTTTCCAAGGTGCCGGACGTGTCGTCGGTATCCGCCCCGGACGGCACGTATGTGCAGGGCGTGCTCCGGGGTCCGCCGTCGGCGCCCAGCGACGTCAGAGACGGACGCGCATACGTGACGATCAGCAGCACCGCGCCGCTGTTCAGCGACGCCTCGGAGCGCCAGCTCGACCGGATCCACTCAGTTCGCGGTCCGGGCGGCGCCGAGGTCTTGGTCACCGGCACGGCGCAGATCAACCGCGACAGCAGCCGCGCGATCACCTCGCGGATACCCACCGTGCTGGCAGTCATCGCGGCGATCACCTTCGTCTTGCTGTTCCTGCTCACCGGCAGCATTGTCCTGCCGCTGAAAGCGTTGCTGCTCAATGTCCTATCTCTGACTGCGGCTTTCGGTGCGCTGGTCTGGATCTTCCAGGAGGGCCACCTCGGTGCGTTCGGAACGACGGTCACCGGCACCCTGGTCGCGAACATGCCGGTGCTGCTGTTCTGCATCGCGTTCGGCCTCTCGATGGATTACGAGGTGTTCCTGATCTCCAGGATTCGCGAATTCTGGCTGGAGTCAGGACGTACCCGCGCAGACAGCGACGAGAGCGTCGCGCTCGGCCTCGCCCGCACCGGTCGGGTGGTGACCGCGGCGGCGCTCCTGATGGCGATCTCGTTTGCGGCGCTGACGGCCGCGCAAGTCGCGTTCATGCGGATGTTCGGTGTGGGACTGACTCTGGCGATAGTCGTCGACGCCACCCTGGTCCGGATGTTCCTCGTCCCCGCCTTCATGCACGTGTTGGGCCAGGCGAACTGGTGGGCGCCGAAACCGTTGGCGCGGTTGCATGCCCGGTTCGGGATTAGTGAATCCGGGCTCAGCCCGCGGGTCGGACCGGAGCGCGGCGAGGCGGCGGCGAAGGAGTCTGGAGATCATGTCGACTCCCGTTCCTAGTTCCGAGCGAAGGAGGCGCGCGCCGCGGGGATCTGGCGACCAGCTGGCCGAGGAGATCCTCGATGCCACCACGGAGTTGCTGCTTGCGACCGGTCATGCCAAGGCGGTGTCAATCCGCTCTGTTGCGCAGCGGGTCGGGGTGACCCCGCCGTCGATCTACCTGCACTTCAAAGACAAAGACGCATTGCTTGATGCGGTCTGTGCGCGGTACTTCGAGAAGCTCGACCAAGAAATGCAGCGCGCAGCCGTCGGACAGACCACCGCGCTGGGCGCGATGCGCGCGCTCGGCCTGGCGTACGTGCGGTTCGCGCTGCAGACTCCCGAGCTGTATCGCATCGCCACCATGGGTGAAGGCCACCCCGGCAGTGGTGTCGACATGACGCTCAACAGCTCTGCCTTCCAACACATGTGCGCC
This sequence comes from Mycobacterium sp., assembly GCA_032159965.1. GTDB lineage: Bacteria > Actinomycetota > Actinomycetes > Mycobacteriales > Mycobacteriaceae > Mycobacterium. The sequence continues at coordinate 10,486 of JAVHWG010000088.1, read as the reverse complement.
GGGGTCGAGGCGATGATGGACGAGGGCATCTACGCCCGTGACGATCCGGCCCGGGTAGCGCTCGAGCTGTGGACGGCCGCGCACGGCGTGGCCGCAATGCTGATCGCCAAGCCGTATCTGCCGTGGGGCGATGTCGAAGAGTTCACCGACCGTGTGCTCCGGGCGGTGTGTTGCGGGCAGATAGTCAGCGGGATAATCGGGTACGACACGTGCCCGCAGGACACCGTGGATATGTTGCTGACACTAAAGGGATCTGACGATGACCGACGGAAGTAGCCGCGTGGACAACCCGTTCTTCGCGCGACTGTGGACGGTGCTGTCCCGGCACGAGCCGGAGTCGCTGCGCAAGCTGCGGCAGGAGAACCTGGCCGGTCTGTCGGGTCGCGTGCTGGAGGTGGGCGCGGGCACCGGCTCCAACTTCGTGCACTACCCGACCACAGTCGACGAAGTGGTGGCACTGGAGCCGGAGACGCGCCTGAACTCGATCGCGCAGCGGACGGCGGCCACCGCTCCCGTGCCGGTGACGGTTCTGGACCGGACGGTGGAAGAACTCGAGCCCGGCGCGCCGTTTGACGCGGTGGTGTGCTCGCTGGTGCTGTGCTCCGTCGGTGATCAGGAAAGCGTGCTGCGGCAACTGTTTTCACAACTGAGACCAGGCGGAGAGCTGCGGTATCTGGAGCATGTCGCCAGTGACGGCATGCGGGGCCGGATCCAGCGGATTGCCGATGCCACCGTGTGGCCCCGGATAGCGGGCAACTGTCACACTCATCGCGACACCGAGTCCGCAATCGTCAACGCGGGTTTCGTCCAGCGGTCGGCGCGCCACGACTGGACGCTGCCGGCGTGGGTGCCGGTACCCGTGTCCGAGCACGCACTGGGTCGTGCGGTGCGACCGGCCTAGTCAGCTGATCAACTCGACCAGCCGGTCCAGCAGACCTGGCAGTGCTCCGGCGGCGGTGTCGCGAATCGAAATGGTGGCGGTGTCCGACAACGGAGTGACGTCGGGGTTCACCTCGATGACGGGTATGCCCTGGGCGAGCGCGGCCGACGGTAGGCCCGCCGCGGGATAGACGATTCCGGACGTGCCGACCACGACGACGACGTCGGCGCCCGCGACGGCGTCGACGGCTTCTTGCCACGGCCCCTGCGGCAGCGGCTCGCCGAACCACACCACGCCGGGGCGGACCAACCCGCCGCACTCGCAGCGTGGCGGGTCCAGTGCGGGCACCGGCTCGGGCATGTCGGGGATCTCGCCGTGATACGGGGTGCCGCACCGCGAACAGCGGAAGTCGAACAGGCTGCCGTGCAGGTGCACGACGCGCTTGCTGCCCGCGCGCTCGTGCAAGTCGTCGATGTTCTGGGTGACCACCGCGACGTCGGCGTGACGCTGCCATTCGGCGACGGCGTAATGCCCTGCGTTGGGTTCGACCGATCTCACCAGGTGATAGCGCCACAGATACCAGGCCCACACGACGTCGGGCTGCCGCTTCCAGGCCTGCGGGGTGGCGAGTTCCTCGGGATCGAACGTCTCCCAGAGGCCCGTTTGTGCGTCGCGGAAAGTAGCGACACCGCTCTCGGCGGACATACCCGCTCCGCTGAGGACCGTCACGCGCACGGATACAAGGTACTGCCAGCCGCGATATGTTGAGCAGGTGTCCGACGTGGCCGACTGGGTGCAGCTCGACCCGACGGCGAGCATGCCGCTGTTCGATCAGTTGAGAACGCAGATCATCGACGGCATCCGGCGCGGGCGTCTGGCCGCGGGCACCCGGTTGCCGACCGTACGGGCGCTGGCCGATCAGCTCGGTTTGGCCGTGAACACGGTGGCCAAGACATACCGTGAGCTCGAATCGGCCGGGATGGTCGAAACACGGGGCCGGTTGGGCACTTTCGTGTGCGGCATGGATCCCGCCGATACCGCGATGGCCACCGCGGCTCGCGCCTACGTCGATACGGCGCGTTCGTTCGGTCTGGGGTCAGCGGAAGCAGCGCGTTACGTCAGAGCCGCGTTCGGCGATCGCTGAGGCTGCGCACGTGCAGTGCGCGGATTTCAGCCGAATTCCAGCAACGTGATCGTCGGACGGACGGGGTCGAACAGCGGCAGCCGCTGCGCCGTCCACACCATCAGATTGAAAATCGACCCGCGCCCGGCAGGCATCGGCTCGTCGTGGACTGCGCGGATGCCGGGTACGGTCTCGACGAGGTCGGCGATCTCGCTCACCGACATGGCAAAGGGCATCGCCGGCACGCGGTAGCGGAGCGACGCCCGGAATCCGCGGCGGGTGATCACGCTTGCCCACCGTGGCGGCAGGTCGAACATCATCTGACCGCCCGGAAACCGCTTCGCGCATTCAGCGATCAGCCCGAGCGCCTGCTCGGGCTGCAGGTACATCAGCAGTCCCTCGGCGGTGATGAACACCCCGCGCGTCGCATCCACGTCATCCATCCACGAGTAGTCCAGCGCCGACTGCGCACGAATGGAGATCCTCGGCGAAGCAGGCAGCAACCTCCGTCGCAGCTCGACGATTGGGGGCAGATCAACCGTCAGCCAATGGAATTCGTGACCGACTCCTGACCCGTCGAGTCGCCAGAAGCTGGTCTGCAGGCCTTCCGCCAGCGCTACCACGGTTGCTGCCGGATGAGCACCGAGGTAGCGCTTGGCGCTTTTGTCGAAGGCAAGCGCACGCAGAGCCATGTCCTGGCGGGATGGGCCGAATCTCGAGAAGTCGTAGTCGATGGCGTCCATCAGCTCGACTGCTACCGGGTCCTCGATGATCGTGTCCGGCCGCCGCGCTTCGGTGGCCCGCGAGCGAAGTGTCAACAGCGCTGTCTCGGACACCCCGGTCAATGCGCTGGCGTCGGCTCCGGGCTCACTCACTTCGCCAGCACCTTGTCGAGGGTGCGCAGGTTGCGTGTGGTGGTCGACGACTTGTAGCGCTTCTTGCCCATCGTCTTCCCCATGGCGCTGTCCAGCGTGTTGGACCGGGCGACCTGCCAATAGATCACGCCTTCGCCCCGCTCGATCTTCTCCCCGTGGCCCGGTTCCAGCGACGCCAGCTCGTCGAGGACGTCGGCGTCGGAAACGAAGGTCACATACGAATGATGTTCTGCCACTTCTCGTTCGAACGGGTACCCCTGCGAGATCGACGCGACGGTGTCGAGGTCGTAGGCAAGTACCCACGCGTCGTAGCCGAAGGCGTCACGCAGCGCCGACTCCGCCTTCTTGCGCACCGAATCGACCTTGGCTCGCGATTCGAGCAGGACGTTGCCGCTGGCGAGGACGGTCTTGACGTTGCTGAACCCGGCGTCCGTCAGCGCCTTGGCCACGTCGGCCATCTTCAGGTTGACCCCGCCGACGTTGACTCCCCGCATAAATGCCGCATACCCGGTCACGAGCCGAACTCCGGCACGGCGGCGGAGTCGCCCGTGAGCGCAGTTCCATCGGTAATGGTCATTGCGATCAATCGTAGAGAGCCGCTCGGCAACGTAGGCTTCTGAGTCATGGCCCCGCAGGCATTCGACGACAAACTGCTGGCCGTCATCAGTGGAAATTCGCTGGGCGTGCTGGCCACCATCAAGCGCGACGGCCGCCCGCAGCTGTCGAACGTGTCCTACCACTTCGACAAGCAGGCCGCCGCGATCGAGGTGTCGATCACGGAGCCACGGGCGAAGACCCGCAATCTGCGCCGCGATCAGCGAGCGTCGGTGCTCGTCAGCTCCGACGACGGCTGGTCGTACGCGGTCGCGGAAGGTAATGCCGAGCTCACGCCGCCGGCCGCGGACCCGCACGACGATACCGTCGAAGCTCTGATTGCGTTGTACCGCAACATCGCAGGCGAACATCCCGACTGGGACGACTACCGCCGCGCAATGGTCACCGACCGCCGGGTGTTCATGCGGATGCCGATCTCGCATCTCTACGGAATGCCGCCGGGGGTGCGGTAGCGGGTTAGCCTGTGGACATGGCAGCCGACGAGGTGGAAAAAGGCGCAGAAGAAGACGACACCAAGCGGAAGTTCCGCGAGGCGTTGGAACGGAAGAACGCCAAGTCGGCCGGAGGTCAACAGCACACCGACGGCGGGCCGAAGCAGCCACGAGCGCATGGCCCCGCCGAACAGCGACGCGAGTTCCGCCGCAAGAGCGGCTAGGTGTACGGCGCTTCCTTGCCCAGTGTCGGCACTTTCTGGTCGGTCGCCAGCGCGCGCGCCGACGCCAAGGCGCCGAGCAGCACACCGATGCAGATCAGTCCGTCATCCTGCAGTCCCGACTTAACCGACAGCAACGTCGCGGTCGCCGCCACGCAGAGCAGGGCGCCCACCACCGCGCTGCGCACGCCGGGTCCGCGGACGTAACCGCCGTCCCACAGCGGCAATGGATTGTTCTCCAGCGGTCGCAGCGTGACGAACAACACGCCGACCAGCGCCGTCATCAACAACACCTGCACGATGCTCAGCAGGATGAAATCTCCTGCGTGCACATCGAATCGGGACAGCCCGAGCCAGTCGAAGATCAGGTGCGTTCCTAGCAGCGCGGGCATGTGCCACAGGTACAGCGTCATGGCGCCTGAGTTGCCGATCGCTACGAGCCACCACGCGCGAGGTCGCTGCGCCCACCGGGTGATCGCCGGCGCCAACGCGATCGCGAACGCGCAGAGCACAATCGTGTGCCCGGCGAGTAGCACCGATGGCGGCGCCATGTTGGACAGCCGCTGGCCGAAGTAGCCGACCAGGCTGAGGTCGTACGGTCCGAGCCAGACAAGCAGTACGTCGACGGTCAACATCGTCGCCCCCACGACGACGGCGGTGCGCGGCGACAACAGGCCGCGCCGGTACGCCACACCGAACATGCCCGGGATCAGCCAGACCGCCATGTTGAGGTAGCCGAGCGGGGACAGGCCGCCGACGTTCAGGCGCACGGCGTCAATGACAGCGACGGTCACGTAGACCGCGGCGGCGCTGACGGCCACGCGCCTGGTCGTGTTGATGCGGTACAGCAGCGGGGTCGCCGCGAGCACCAGCACATACGCACCGAGGAACCACAGCAGCTGAACACTCGTCGTGGCGATCGGCTCGTAGACGTGGGTGGGCAAGTGCGGCCGCAGCACCGCCAGGGTGATCACCCAGAACGCGAGGTAATAGAACACCGGACGGTACAGCCGCGTGCACCGCTTCATCAGCCAACCGCCCCAGCTGCGGCCGGGAGCCCAAGATTCGATGCTCGCCGCCGTGCCCGCGAAGAAGAACAGAGGCATGATCTGCAGAACCCACGTCAGCGCCCCCAACGGCGGCACCGTGCTGAGCAGGTTCTCCCAGATGAACGTGTCGTCGCGAATGGTGCTGATCGCCATGATCGTGTGGCCGAATATGACGGCGAGAAGCGCCGCGATCCTGATGACGTCGATCGCGCGGTCGCGGCTCGGGGGCGTCTGCTCTGCGATCTGCGCCGGGCTCGGAAACAGCGTCACGGACGTGAATCTACCGTCGCGACTCCCGTGACTCCTGCACCAGAACTGCAGCTAGGCAGATCGCGGCCAGCGCCGAGACGACCAGCGAGAAAAGGATTCCCGCGATTCGCAAGCCCCACAGCTGGGCGGCGAGGCCTGCTCCGATCACGGGCAGGGAGATCGCGATGTAGGCCACCACGAAATACGTGGAGCTCACCTCCGCCTTGCGCTCGGGCGGCACCTGCTCTGCGACGGCGGCCAAGCCGCGGCTGAAGCTGACACCCTGACCGATACCCGCGATCACGGCGCCCGCGATGAGCAGCGGCAGACTCGAATAGTGCAGAGACACCCCGATGATCAACCCACCGACGACCAGCACCGCACAACCTGCCGCCATGGCTTTGCGGGCCGGGAAGCGGCCTGACGCCAATTGGGCCAAGACCGAGGCGGCGAATATCGAACAGACGACAGCGCCTGCCACTGCGTGATTCTCGATGCCGATGACCTGTGCGACGAACGCGGGAGAGATCGCCGAAAACAGGCCGAGGACGGCAAAGCCCGCGAACCCTGCGATGGCCGCGATGACGAACACCGGGCGCACCTCTGCCGGCACCGATAGCCGCTGAAAGCCGATAGTGCCAACGCGGGGGCTGGTTTCGGGCACCGAGAGGACGCACGCCAGCGCGAAGCCCATCAGCACGATGTGCACGACGAAGGCGAGATTCAACGGTTCCGGCGCGTTTTGCACGAGCAGGCCGGCTAACAAGGGGCCCAGGCCGAGTCCGCCGATGTTGGCCACCGTTGCGATCGCAGGCGCACGCTCGCGCCAATTCGCGGGGGCGGCCTCGATGACGGCGACCGTTGCCGTGCCGGTGGCCAGACCGGCCGACAACCCGGAGAAGACACGCCCGACCAGCAATTCGCCGATGCCGGTGGCGCCGAGGAAAACGAAGGCGCTGACGAGTGCGCACATGATCGCGAACAGGAGCATCGGACGGCGACCCACCGCGTCCGACCACCGGCCGAAGACGAGCAACGCTGCCAGCACGCCGCCGGCGTACGTCGCGAACACCACGGTGGTGGTGAGCACACCGAAGTGCATCCGCTCGGAGTACAGCGCGTACATCGGCGTCGGCAATGTCGTGCCAACCATGGTCGCGGCGAATACGTAGGCCATCAGAGCGAACGCGAATCGCTTCCCCCGGCCTGCGCGCACAGTTGATCGTATCGACTGCGCGCTTATGCGTTCAGTGCCCGACCGCCTTTTCGGCGCCGATGCCGGTCAGGGAGCGCACTTCCATCTCGGCGTTGAGCGCGGGATCGCCGGTGCCACGCGACGTGAGCGTGCCGACGATGCCGAGGAAGAACGCGAGCGGAATCGACACGATGCCCGGATTGGACAAGGGGAACCAGGCGAAGTCGGCACTCTGCAGCATCGCCGTCGAGGAGCCGGAGACAGCGGGGGAGAACACGATCAGCACGATCGTCGAAATCAGTCCGCCGTACATGCTCCACAACGCGCCACGGGTGTTGAAACGCTTCCAGTACAACGAAAACAAAATCGTCGGCAGATTCGCCGCGGCCGCGACCGCGAATGCCAGCGCGACGAGGAACGCCACATTCTGCTCTGCGGCAAGGATTCCCAGCGCAATCGCGAGCACGCCGAGGACGACCGCGGCAATCCGGGACGCCCGAACTTGTTCGCGTTCTCCGACCTCCTGGCCGCTCTTGATCACGCTCGCGTAGATGTCGTGCGCGAACGAGGCCGACGCGGTGATCGTCAACCCCGCAACGACCGCGAGGATGGTCGCGAACGCGACGGCGGAGATCACTCCGAGCAGGATCACGCCTCCGAGTTCGAACGCAAGAAGCGGAGCGGCGGAGTTCTGTCCTCCCGGGGCCTTCAGGATGCGGTCAGGCCCCACCAGCGCGGCGGCACCGTAGCCGAGCACCAGGGTGAACAAATAGAACGCACCGATGAGTCCGATCGCCCAAACCACCGACCGCCGCGCCTCTTTGGCAGTCGGCACGGTGTAGAACCGCATCAGCACATGCGGCAGGCCCGCTGTGCCCAGCACTAGCGCGAGCGCCAGCGAAATGAAGTTGACTTTGGACGTCGTCGAGCCGCCGTACTGTGCGCCCGGAGCCAACACGTCACGCGCCGCGACGCCCTTCGAGGTGGCTTTGTGGATGGCGTTCTGCGCCGAGCCGAGGATCTCGGAGAAGTTGAACCCGAATTTGGCCAGCACCATCGCTGTCATGATCGCCGCGCCGCCGATCAGCAGCACCGCCTTGATGATCTGCACCCAGGTGGTCCCCTTCATCCCGCCGACGAGCACATAGACGATCATCAACAAACCAACGACGGCGATGACGATGCTCTGGCCGATGCGGCCGTGGACGTCCAGCAGCAACGCGACGAGACCGCCCGCGCCTGCCATCTGCGCGAGCAGGTAGAACAACGACACGGCAAGCGTGCTGGTGGCCGCGGCCACCCGTACCGGGCGCTGCCTGAGCCGGAAGCTCAAGACATCGGCCATCGTGAATTTGCCTGTGTTGCGCAACAACTCGGCCACGAGCAGCAGCGCGACCAGCCAGGCGACCAGGAACCCGATGGAGTAAAGAAAGCCGTCGTAGCCGTAGACGGCGATTGCGCCGGCGATGCCGAGGAAGCTCGCCGCTGACAGGTAGTCACCCGAGATCGCGATGCCGTTCTGCGGACCCGAGAACGCCCGCCCGCCGGTGAAGAACTCGGTGGCGGTGGCGTTTCGCTGGCTGGCCTTGATGACGATGAACAATGTGATGACGACGAACGCCGCGAAGATGCCGATGTTGGCCCACCGGTTACCTGCCGTCGCGGCGGCGGCCACGAGGGTGGTCACGACGCCGCGATTTCCAGGCTGGCGGCCTGCGAACGGATCGCTTCCGCGCGCGCGTCGAGCTGGCGGTTGGCAAAGCGCACATAGATTCCGGTGATGATGAACGTGGTCAGGAACTGCCCGAGGCCGACGACCAGGCCGACGTTGATGTTGCCCCACAGCTTGTGTGCCATGAAGTTGTGGGCGAAGGCGCCGAGAAGCACGTAGACGGCGTACCACAGAAGAAAGAACGCTGACATCGGAAAGACGAAGCGGCGCAGTCGGCTTCGTAACTCTTGAAACTCCGGGCTGGCCTGGATCTCGACATATTGATCGGGCGTGGGCACCGAGCCTCCTGACGTCGTTGGTTGGGGCCGATTCCTGTGAGCCTAGTGAGAGCCACGTCACAAAAGCGAGCATTCGATGCACCCGTGTGCGCATGATGCACGAGCTGCGCATCCGGCTTCTTCGGAGCGAGCCGGAGCCGATTCGCCCCCGGCGCTAGGCGCCTCTGAGCAGAGATACAGTTCGGAGATGACGCTTTGCCTCGCGCAAGACCCCGAGGCCGATGAACTGCTCTCCGCGAGCCCCTTCGCCCTTCTCGTCGGGATGCTGCTGGATCAGCAGATACCGCTCGAAGTCGCGTTCCGGGGCCCCAAGAAGATCGCCGACCGCATCGGCGGCATCGATGCCCGCGAGATCGCGGACTACGACCCGGAGAGATTCGCCGCGCTGTGTGCGGAACGCCCTGCGGTGCACCGATTCCCGGGATCCATGGCCAAGCGGATCCAGGCGCTGGCCCACGAAGTCGTCGACCGGTATGACGGCGACGCGTCAGGTGTGTGGACGCAGGGCGCACCCGATGGCGCCGAGGTGCTGCGCCGGTTGAAGGGGTTGCCGGGCTTCGGTGAGCAAAAGGCGCGAATCTTTCTGGCGCTGCTCGGAAAGCAATACGGGGTCACGCCCAAGGGATGGCGCTCCGCGGCGGGGGAGTACGGGAAAGCCGGCACGCACGTGTCCGTCGCCGACATCGTCGACGCCGGGTCGCTCGATAGGGTGCGGTCGTACAAGAAGCAGATGAAGGCGGCGGCTAAGGGCTGAGCAAGGTCCTGGGGCGGCCCTGCAGGTCGAGGTCGGCCAAAGCGGTGATGATCCCCGCGACGACGCGGCCTGTTGAGGTGCCGGTGTCCAGGCCTTCCTTCAGCGCCCGCAGCCTGATTCCGCGGTCACAGATGTCGGCGATCGTGCGGGTGACTTCGGTACTCGATCGGCCGAGCCGGTCGAGAGCGACGACGATGATCGTGTCCCCGGAGCGCGCATAGCTCAGCATGGCGTGCATGCCGGCACGCATCCGTTCGGCGGAATCGGACAACTTGTCGGTGAACACCCGCCTCGGCTCGACACCGGCAGCATTCAGTTCCGCGAGTTGCGCCTCAAGGCCGTGCTCGTGGGTGCTGGCGGTGGCGTAGCCCAGCGTGCAGGTCACGTACCCAAGCTCTCACGACGTGTGTCGTGTGGGAAGCAGTTGCCGGCCATTGAGTCTGGCTGACGGCCGAACTGTTACCCGCTGTCAACATGTGGCCAGCGAATCGGTTGCTCAGTTCCCCTGCACCATTAGGTATCGGGGTGTGTCATCGTGAGGGGATGAAGACGCACCTGAACTGTCCGTGTGGCGAGGCAATCACCGGCAAGGACGAGGAGGACCTGGTCGAGAAGGCCCAGGCCCATCTCTCCGAGGCACATCCCGGCCGCGAATACGACCGGGACGCCATCCTTTTCATGGCCTACTGATTTGATCGACTACTGATAAAAGCCGTCACGGGACGACGGTCGAGCCGATCGTCGGCATGAACGTGCACTGCTTATCCACAGTCGTCACTTGACCGAAGATCGTCGACATGATGCTGCCGGACCCCGTGTCGGCGATCGCTATCAGCGTTGTCGGGCCTGCCGGATTGATCTCCGGGCTCGGCTTCAGCGTCGCGCTACCGGACTTGCCCGTCGTCAGGTTCACCCACGTGACATTCAGCGGTAGCTTCTGTTCCGTCGCTGGGGCGGGTGTGCCGATCGCAGTGAAGACGTACGCCGTCTGACCCGCCCGCGGGCCGGGTTTGGGGATCGACGCCGGGCCCGCCACGGAGATCGCGGTGGCGATCACGTTGCCGCCGTCGGCCAGGCAGGCGTT
>JAVHWG010000659.1:0-4342 GCA_032159965.1 Mycobacterium sp. | reverse complement strand
CCGCGCGTCCTGCCGCATCATGGGTTGGTGCAACCGCGACTACCTGACGAGCCTCGTCGGCCCGCACCTAGCGCCGCTGATCTTCGGCGTTGGCGCCAGCACTTGGCCGACGAGCGAGCCGAAGCGGCCGTGTACCGGGACCTGGCCGGTCGACGCACCGGCGAGGAGCGTGACATTCTGCTAGCGCTGGCCGCCGCCGAGGCCCGCCACGAGCAACACTGGTTAACCCTGCTGGGGGAGCACGTGGGAAAGCCCCGGCGCGGCGATGTACGTTCGCGGATTCTCGGTTTCCTGGCACGTCATTTCGGGTCAGTCTTTGTGCTTGCCCTCGCCCAGCGCGCTGAGGCGAGATCCACCTACGACGCCGATGTCGATGCGACCGCAACCATGGCCGCAGACGAGCGGATTCACGGCGAGGTGGTTCGGGCGTTGGCCGCCCGTGGCCGCAATCGCCTTTCCGGGAGTTTTCGCGCTGCGGTGTTTGGGGCTAACGACGGGTTGGTTAGCAACCTTGCGCTGGTGCTGGGAATCAGCGCCAGCGGAGTGTCGAACCACACTGTGCTCATCACCGGTGCCGCCGGCCTGCTTGCTGGCGCGTTGTCTATGGGCGCCGGCGAGTATGTCTCGGTGCGCTCGCAACAGGAGCTGCTGCAGGCGTCGACTCCAGATCCCCATGCCGGCGCCGCCGTACCCGCGCTCGACGTCGACGCCAACGAGCTGGCGTTGGTCTACCGGGCGCGCGGTATGAGTGAGGCCGAAGCCGTACAGCATGCCAACGAAATTCTCGGCAACCGTGGGACGGCCACGACAGGACAAATCGGCCTTAGCGCAACCGATCCCGCAGAACATGAGGCGATCGGCACCGGCTTGCGGGCCGCTGTTTCGAGCTTCTGCTTCTTCGCGTCAGGAGCTCTCATGCCGGTACTCCCGTACCTGTTGGGGGTGCAAGGGGCCGCCGCGCTCGTCGTTGCGGCGGTACTCGTCGGCATTGCGCTTATAGGCACCGGTGTGATCGTGGGCCTGCTGTCCGGCGGGCCGCCGCTACGGCGCGGGCTGCGCCAGCTTTTCATCGGATACGGCGCCGCGGCAGTCACTTACCTGCTGGGTCTACTGCTGGGCACCGGAGTGGGGTAGGTGGATGCAGCCGCGCAACGTCGCGACCCTGCACGAGCCTCGCAAACAGACAATGCGGCCTGAGGTGTTGATGTCCTTAACACCCGTTCGTATCCGCAGTATTGGGGCGTCATTTCGCGACCTACCCCGGTGTCAAAGGCTTTCTCGATGTCAACGAAATTTCGTGCCGCTCCGGCGGTTAGGTGTGATCTCTGCGGCGGGCTAGCGGTGATGGGGCGGTTGCTCGTCTCGTAGCCGGCCCTCATCCCACGCCGTGCGCACCTGCTCCTCGTCGCCGAACCTTTGCGCTTCCTCAGGCGTGACATGCGCCGGCGGGGGCTTCGGGGAAGCCGTTGGTGGGGGAGGGGGTTCGGCGGGCACAACGCGATTATTCCAGTCTTGGCCCAACTCTCCGCCTGGCAGCACAGTGGCGTCGACAGATCCGGTTATTGACGGGGGAGCGTTATTCGGGCACTTGCCCGTGTTCAGCGGCTTGCATAGGATCGCCGTTCGCCGATGGGCTCGAGTCTCGGAATAACCGACAGAGTCACGACGCAGTCACAAGTCGGATCGAGTTTGCCTCCTACGCCGGCAAGCGCCCGTGAAGATATTGCATTGCGGCACAGCGAAGTACATCTCTGGTTGAATACCGGCGCACATGCGCGGAAGCGCTCTTGGGGTGGCGCAGTTCGTGCTCGACAGCCCGGCGAATCCAGGACGACACGGAGCGGTCATCCGCCGCGGGCAGCGCGTACCTGTTCGAACAGGTGGGAAGCGCACCGGCATCGTGGCGGTCAGTCCGCGACCCTACTTCGCGCACTAAACACGATCGTCCACGACCGTTGTCACTCGGCCGATCGGCGCCGTTAGTGGTAAGCAGTGGGCGAGTCGGCCGCCGTAGACGGTGCGAGCGTCGCAGAAGGTCCGGACATAGTGGGCCCGGACGTAGTGGGTCCGGACATGGTGGGCCCGGAGGTGGTGGGCCCGGAGGTGGTGGGAAGTTGGACTCCCAAGATTTTCGCGACGACGAAGCTCGCCGCCTGGTCGGTATAGATGGGCACGTAGCCTTCGGTGTGCCCGCTCCATTCGTTGCCGGGGCCCGCGTGACAGATCGGGTCGCTGGGGTTGCACAGATCGATCGCCCTGGAACCGAACAGCGGACTCTGCGTCGTTATCGGTTGATCGTTGCGGTCGGCGACATTGCCGAAGGTGACGACCGCCGCGACCATGTTGGCGTATTGGGCGGGCAGCGGAGTGCCCCTGAGGAGGCCACCCACCGAATCTCCGGTGACGATATCGATCACCGATGCACCCTGCGAGTATCCGCCTAGTACCTGCGGCGTATTCGGGCATTTGTCGGCCATGGATTTGATGTGCGATACGGCGTCCTTGGAGCCGGCGTCGGTGTGCAACTGGAGCAGGCTTGCCTTGTAATTCACCGCATACACACCGATGTTCATGCCGGTCTGCCGGCGCAGCGAGTCGACAAGGGCCTGGCCGACGCGCCCGACGCCGGCTGGTTCGTCGGTGCCGCGGGCGAAGGTCACCTCGGCGTCCGGGCAATCGTCGGCGCTGGCCGAGGGAACGCCGCGCGAGACAGCGCTCGGCGCGATCAGCAGAACACCAGCGGCCAGCACCGCCGCGGTGCCCGGGCCGACGCGCCGCAAACGGCGTGACCAGGAATGACGCAACACCCAACGCGTCAGTTGGTGGTTGCTCATCGGCCAGATGTTACCGAGAAACCGCGGGCTGGTTCACTCTGCGCGTCGTCCGCCCGCCAACTGACCGGACAGTCGAGGCAAATCCGCCGCGAGTTGCGACGATCGCGTGAAGCTGCTTGTAGCACGAGGGAGCTTCTTGACACCGAGCGAGTCCCGTGTCCAAAATGATCACGGTTCATTTAATGAACGCGGTTCAATCAACGGGGGTTGCTTTGGTCGGAGGGGCAGTCAAGGAACGTCGGCGCCGTGAAATCCTGCGCGCCGGAAGGACTTTGCTGCGCAAGCGTGGGCTGGCGGCGCTTCAAATGCGGGAGGTTGCTCGACGGGCCGGTGTGGCGGCTGGCACCGTATACCTCTACTTCCCCACGAAAGAGTCGCTGTTCGCGGAGATGTTCGCTGATCGTCTCGACCAGATGGCGGCGGAACTCGAGCCGACCCTCGCAGCCGTCAGCGACCTCGAAGAGCTGTTCATCGCTTTCGCGACGAGCTATCGCGACGTCTACGTCGAATTTGGCCGAAACCTGGATGTGTTAGCAGGTATCAGCGACCAGTCCCGCCTGGAGCCGGCGATCCGCGACCACCTAATTGCAGCAACGAGTCGACTACTCGATGTGGCCCGGGTCATCGTTGAACGCACCGTCGCGCAGCTGGAGCCCGCGACCGCGCCCGATCCTGACCTGGTGCTGTCGCTCTTGTGGTCCACAATTACTGGCCTGGCCGATCACTTCACCAGCATCCGTCACCTGATGCATCGCTATGTCTGGGATGACACCGCGCGATTTGCCGCCCGCACCGTGATCAGCGGACTCGTGTACAGCCACACCACCCCTGAGAAACAAACCTGAATGGTAGGCAGCAGATGGTACAAGTAGATGTTTTCTGGTCGTATGCAATTGGCGCCGGTTTCGCGGTGGCGGCAACACGTCAAATTGCTCGCGCCGGTCGTCGCGGGAATTCCGCTTCTGGTCCGACGCCTGACCGTTGGTCGCGGTTTAACTCACCGCATCGCGTCGTCACACTGCTGTACTGCGCGGTGCTCTTCGCCGCGAGCGGGATATACCTGTTATGGGCATTTCCGGACTGGGAAACAATGCAGGTCGCCACTGATCATCGGTCGATACCAGCTTGGCTCGTAACCCTCTTCGCTATCACGAACGTGACTCAGGGACTTTTGGGTTATTGGGTCGCTGAGCGGCTGATCCTCGCAGGCCGTCGGTATGCGGCCTTCCTGCAAGCCGGTCTCGGTTACTTCGGTATGTTCTTCATTCTGGTTCACGGCTGGGACGGCAGGGGATATCAACGGTTCTTCTCCGCTAACAAAGAGACCCTTACCTCGTGGCCTACGGATCCGTCTATCGGTGAGGTATTAAACCGCGCCGGACGCTGGTTGACCTCACCCGTCGCATTGACGCTCGGCGGCATGAGTGTGATCGTCGTCGTCCTAATCTGGGTGATGATCGCTTCGGTACGCGAGGGCTATCGGCTGGCAGGCGTTGACCGCCAGCCCG
>JAVHWG010000651.1:0-8158 GCA_032159965.1 Mycobacterium sp. | reverse complement strand
TGCGACCGAACGCGATCGGGCCCGCGACCGTCTCACCTTTGATGAGGCTGTCGGGCTGCAGTGGGCGCTGGTGACACGGCGGCACAGCGACATCGGCGAGTCCGGTCCGCCGGCTCCCCGACGCGAGGACGGCCTGGCCGCTGCACTGCTACACCGACTCCCGTTTGAACTCACCAACGGGCAGCGCGAAGTTCTCGAGGTCCTCTCGGGCGAGCTTGCCCGCAGCCGCCCCATGAACCGGATGCTGCAGGGCGAGGTCGGATCCGGCAAGACGATCGTGTCGGTGCTCGCGATGCTGCAGGTGGTCGACGCCGGTTACCAGTGCGCGCTGCTCGCGCCGACGGAAGTCCTTGCCGCCCAGCATGCCCGGTCCATTCGCGACATCCTGGGGCCGCTCGCGATGGCCGACCAGTTGGGCGGTGCGGAAAGCGCCACCGGCGTGGCGCTGCTGACGGGGTCGATGTCGCCGCAACAGAAGCGGCTGGTCCGCGACGACGTCGGCTCGGGCCGGGCCGGCATCGTCATCGGCACGCACGCTCTTCTCCAGGAGGCGGTGGAATTCCGACAACTCGGCATGGTCGTCGTCGACGAACAGCACCGCTTCGGGGTGGAACAGCGGGATCGCCTGCGGGCCAAAGCCCCTGACGGTCTCACCCCCCATCTGCTCGTGATGACCGCGACGCCGATCCCGCGCACGGTGGCGCTCACCGTCTACGGCGACCTGGAAACGTCGACCCTGCGTGAAATGCCCCGCGGCCGCCAGCCGATCACCTCCAACACGATCTTCATCAAGCAGAAGCCGCAATGGCTCGACCGGGCCTGGCAACGGATCGCCGAGGAAGTCCAGTCCGGGCGGCAGGCGTACGTGGTGGCGTCGCGGATCGACGAGAACGACAAGCCGGGCGCCAAGAGTCAAGGGCCACCGGCCACCACCGTCCTCCAGCTGTACGACCACCTGCGGACCGGACCACTTTCGGGGCTGCGGATCGGCTTGATGCACGGCCGCCTGTCCGCCGACGAGAAGGACGCCGTGATGGCCGCCTTCCGCGGACGTCAGATCGATGTGCTGGTGTGCACCACGGTGATCGAAGTCGGGGTCGATGTACCCAACGCGACGGTGATGTTCGTCATGGATGCCGACCGATTCGGAATCAGCCAACTGCATCAGCTGCGCGGGCGCATCGGCCGGGGCGAGCATCCCAGCCTGTGCCTGCTCGCGACGCGGCTTCCCGAAGGCTCCAACGCCGGAGCACGGCTCAAAGCCGTCGCGGGCACGCTCGACGGCTTCGCCCTCGCCGATCTCGACCTGAAGGAGCGCCGCGAGGGAGATGTGCTGGGCCTCAGTCAGTCCGGTCGTCCCATCACGCTGCGATTCCTATCGCTGTTCGAACACCTCGAAGTGATCGAAGACGCCCGCGAATTCTGCGAGTCCGCCTACGACCAGAATGCTCGCCAGCCTGGAATGGCTTTGCTCGCAGCCCAATTCACTGATACGGATCGCGTCGAATACCTGGAAAAGACGTGACCCGACGCAACTGGGCGTGGCTGAGCGCTGCGGTCGTCATCGCACTGCTGGTTGCTTTCGGGGCTTCGAGCACACTGGCGCGTCATCGTTCGGAGGCGTTCACCGCCGCGGCTGACACCCCCACCGTCGCGCCCGGTACCGACGTCCTCGCCGGCATCGTGGTGTTGCCGATGCGCGTCCGCGGCCACGACTACCGCCGCGCATCGTTCGGCGAAAGCTGGACTGACGACAACGATGCGCCGCTGGGCCGCAACGGCTGCGACACCCGGGACGACATCCTGGACCGTGATCTTGTCGAGAAGACCTACGTGTTCATCAAGAGATGCCCGCAAGCGGTCGCGACGGGAACACTGCACGATCCGTATACGAACGCCACCATCGCGTTTCTGCGCGGAGAGCGCACGGGCGCGTCGGTGCAGATCGATCACATCGTGCCGCTGGCGCTGGCGTGGGATCTCGGCGCCCGCGGATGGACCGACCGGTTGCGGGTGCGGTTCGCCAACGACCCGGCGAATCTGATCGCCGTCGACGGGCCGGCCAATCAGGACAAAGGTGACAAGGAGCCGTCACTGTGGATGCCGCCGAATAATGCCTTCTGGTGCCAGTATTCAGTTCAATTCGCCGAGGTGTTGCGCGGCTACGCACTGCCCATCGACGAGGCGTCGGCGGACGTGCTGCGCCACGCGGCGAGCACCTGTCCGACCGGCTGAATGCGCGCGGGCCTAGGGGCCGGTGTACGTCGCGGGATCCTGCCGGAATCGGGTGCCGTCGTTGAGGCTGTTGATCTGAGCCATCTCGTCGTCGGTCAGCTCGAAGTCGAACACGTCGATGTTCTCTTTGATCCGGTCCGGGTTGTGAGACCGCGGGATCACGACGTTGCCCAGCTGCAGACTCCAGCGGATGGCCACCTGGGCCGGGGACTTGTCGTGCGCCTGTCCGATCGAGACCAGAGTCGGGTCCTGCACCAGCTTGCCGACACCGAGTGGGCTGTATGCCTCTGTGACGACGCCGCGTTCGGCGTTGACGGCCCGAAGCTCGGCCTGGTTCAGCAGGGGGTGCAACTCGATCTGGTTGACCACCGGATTGGTATAGGTGAGATCGGACACCGTCGCCAGGTGCTCGTCGAGGAAGTTGCACACTCCGATCGACCGGATCAGACCTTCCTGCTGGATCATCTGCATCGAGCCGTAGGTATCCATGTATTTACCGAGTTGGGCTGCAGGCCAATGGATCATGTACATGTCGACGTAGTCGAGACCGAGCCGTTCGAGGCTCGCGGGCAGCGCTTCCCTGGTCGAGTTGTAGCCCTGTTCGCCGTTGGCCACCTTCGTGGCGACGAACAACTCCTCCCGCGGAACACCTGACGATGCGATCGCACGGCCGACGGCCGCTTCGTTGCCGTAAACCGACGCCGTGTCAATCAGCCTGTACCCGGCTTCCAGCGCGGCGCCGACGGCGCGCTCGGTGTCGTCGTCCGACAGTTCCGCGACGCCCAAACCGATGACAGGAATCTCGTTGTCGTCGTTGAGCGTGATCGTCGGCGTCATCTCTACCTGCCCGTGAAGTTGTATGTGCGTGGGTCGGGGCCGAGACGGGTGCCGTTGTCGAGTGATGAAATCGACGTGACGTCGTCGTCACGCAGCTCGAAGTCGAACACGTCGAAGTTGCTCGCAATCCGCTCGGGGTTGACCGACTTGGGGATGACGATGTTACCGATCTGCAAATGCCATCTGATAATCACCTGCGCCGAGGTCCTGCGGTGATCGTCCGCGATGGCGGTGATCGTGGGATGCTCCAGCAGCCTGCCGCGTCCCAGCGGGCTCCACGCCTCCGTCGCGATTCCGAGCTGGGCATGGGTTTCTCGTAGCTCGGCCTGGGTCAGCAGTGGGTGCAGTTCGATCTGGTTGATGACCGGGACGATGCCGGTCGCATCGATCAGCGTGCTCAGGTGCTCGGGGGCGAAGTTCGACACGCCGATCGAGCGGATGTGTCCCAGGTCGCGCATGGCGCCGAGCGCCCGCCACGTGTCGACGAACTCGCTCAGCGCCGGAACCGGCCAGTGGATCAGGTACAGGTCGACGTAGTCACCGAGCCCAAGTCGCTTGGCGCTCTTCTCGAAGGCCTTCATCGTGCTGCCGTAACCCTGGTCGGCGTTCCACAGCTTGGTGACGACGAAGACCTCTTCGCGCGGGATGCCCGACTTCTTGATCGCGCGCCCCACCTCGCGTTCGTTGTTGTACGCCGCGGCGGTGTCGATATGACGGTAGCCGGCGACCAGCGCGGCGCCGACCGCCTGCTCCGTGGCCTTCGGCGGTGTCTGCCACACGCCGAGACCGACGCTGGGAATGGCGTTGCCGTCATTGAGCGCGATCAGGGGGGCTGCCATGGCGACAAGTGTGCCAGCGTGATCTGGCAGCCATTACGGTCGACGGTTGTGAGCAACCACACCGACCGCCGGTTCACCGAAACACGGATCGCGGCGGCCACCGTCGCCAATCGCGTCGGGACCCCGCTGATGTCCGCGATGCCCGAGGCGGCAAAGCGGATGATGGCCAGAGCCGTCACGATCGACGGCAACACGCTGGATCCGACCCTTGCGCTCATGCTCACCGGCTCGAAATTGGGCGGGGAAACCGGTCTGACCGCCCGAGACGACGTCGCGTACTCGCGGGAACGTACTCGGAAGCTCGCGCTGACGATCGATCGCCATCCCGTGCCGGTGAGGGCGGTCATGGACCTGTCGATTCCCGGCCCCGGCGGCGACATCGCCGCTCGTCATTACGTGCCCGTCGGCGACATGAACTTCGACGACGACGCCGGCCCGCTGCTGATCTACCTGCATGGCGGAGGCTGGGTGGTCGGCGACCTGGACACTCACGACAACGTATGCCGGACGCTGTGCAGGGACTCCGGCATACATGTGCTCTCGGTGGATTACCGCCTCGCGCCCGAACATCCTGCACCAGCGGCGCTGGAGGACGCCTACGCGGCCTACCGCTGGGCGCTCCGCAACGGGTCCGAGCTCGGCACGCGCCCGGGAGTGGTCGCGGTCGGCGGCGACAGCGCCGGCGGCAACCTTGCCACGGTGATCTCCCGGTGGGCTCGCGACGACGGAGTGCCGCCGGCCCTGCAGCTGCTGTTGTACCCGGTGACGGACCAGCGGTCGACGACCCGCTCGCGGGTCTTGTTCGACCGCGGCTTCTTCCTCACCGGCCACGACATGGAGTGGTGTAGCCGCCTCTACCTCGGGAGCTCGGGGCTGGCTGTGACCGATCCGCTGGTCTCACCCGTGCTGGCGACCGATCTGGCGGGTCTGCCGCCGGCGCTCGTCATCACAGCCGGCTTTGACCCGCTGCGCGACGAGGGTGAGGACTACGCGATGGCGATGCGCGATGCCGGTGTGCTGGTCGACTTGCGCCGGATGTCGTCGCTGATCCACGCGTTCTGCAACTTCGCGCCGCTCGGTGGAGCCACCCCGGTGGCGATGACCGAGATCGCGTCCGCGTTGCGGGCCCACCTGCGCTACGTGTGAAGCCGAGAGATTCGCCGCCGGTAGTCTGACCACGTGGCGAACAAAACCAAACGCTATGACCTGAAGGCGGCCGACCGTCGGCGGAGCCGTCTGATCCAGATCGGGTTGACCGCGGTCGTCATCCTCTTCGCCGTCGGCATGGTCCTGTTGATCGTGAAGCCGTGGGAACCGAAGGTGACCGCCCACTCGATCACGGTCGCCGCGCAGGACAAGCTGATCAAGAGTCCCGACGGTAAGCCGAAGGCCGTTCTGTCGATGTACGAAGACTTCCTGTGCCCGGTGTGCGGTGGCTTCGAGCGCGACCTCGGGCCGACGGTCAAAGAGCTCATCAAGACCGGCGCCGTGCAGGCCGATTACTTCATGGTGGCGATTCTGGACAGAGGCCACGACGGCTATTCGTCGCGGGCCGGCAACGCCGCATACTGCGTCGCCGACGCCGACACCACTGCGACGAAGGAAGCATTCGGGCGGTTCCACGAGCGGCTCTACGCCCAGCAGCCGGGGGAGACGGACGCCAGCTACCCGCAGAACGCGGACATGATCGAAAAGGCCCGGGTGGCCGGGGTCGCGAGTAGCGCACTGTCCGACTGCATCAACAACGACAAGTACCTGAAGATGGTGAAGGGCCTTGCGCAGTCCGAGGGTGTGGAAGCCACGCCGACGATCCGCATCAACGGCAAGCCCTTCAGCTATGTTCCGCCCGGCAACCCCAACGGCAAGGCCACCACGCCCGAAGACCTGATCAAGGCCGTCACCGACATCACCGGGCCCGTCCCCGGACTCACCGCGGCACCACCGATTCCGCCCGCGCCCGCACCGCCGACGGGCCCGCCCCCGGCGGCGCCGTGACCGTCGCGGCGCCGACCCCGCCGCCGACCGCCGAGGAGCGACCCAGCGCCATCGCGGAATCCGGCGCTGTCGTCGCTTCGCGGCTGAGTGCGTGGTGGGTGTTGATCGCCGGGGTCGTCGGGCTGACGGCCGCACTCACCCTGACGATCGAAAAGATCGAGATGCTGGCGAACCCGGCGTACGTCCCGTCGTGCAGCATCAACCCGATCTTGTCGTGCGGGTCGGTCATGGTGACGCCGCAGGCTTCTGCCTTCGGGTTTCCGAACCCCCTGATCGGCATTGTCGGGTTCACCGTGGTTGTGCTGAGCGGGGTGCTGGCCGTGGCGAAGACGGCGCTGCCGCGCTGGTACTGGCTCGGGCTCGCCGGAGGCACTGCGTTGGGAGTTGTCTTCGTACACTGGCTGATCTACCAGAGCCTGTACCGCATCGGCGCGCTCTGCCCCTATTGCATGGCGGTCTGGGCGGTCATGATCCCGCTGCTCGTCGTGGTCGCGGCCATTGCGCTGCAACCGGTGATTGCATCGAACACCGCCGTGCGAGCGGTATACCAATGGCGCTGGTCATTGGTCACGCTGTGGTTCGCCGGGCTGATTCTGCTGATCCTCATGCAGTTCTGGAATTACTGGTCGACCCTGTTCTAGTGACCTCCAAAGTCATCTCGAAGGTCCTGGTCGCCAACCGTGGCGAAATCGCGATCCGTGCGTTCCGGGCGGCGTACGAACTCGGCATCACCACCGTGGCGGTCTACCCGTACGAGGACCGCAACTCGGTCCATCGGCTCAAGGCAGACGAGTCCTACCAGATCGGCGAAGAGGGCCACCCGGTCCGGGCCTACCTGGACGTCGACGGCATCGTGGCAACCGCGCTGCAGTGCGGCGCCGACGCGATCTATCCCGGATATGGCTTCCTGTCGGAGAACCCCGAGCTGGCGGCGGCGTGTGTGGCGGCCGGGATCACCTTCATCGGGCCGAGCGCGCAAATTCTAGAGCTGACCGGTAACAAGGCCAGAGCGATCGAAGCAGCACGCGCCGCCGGATTGCCCGTGCTGAACTCGTCGCCGCCGTCGACGTCAGTGGATGAACTCGTATCCGCTTCGCAGGGCATGCAGTTCCCGCTGTTCGTCAAAGCGGTGTCCGGTGGCGGTGGGCGGGGGATGCGTCGGGTCACCGAGCCGGCAGCGCTACCGGAGGCCATCGAAGCGGCGAGCCGAGAAGCCGAGTCGGCGTTCGGTGATCCGGCGGTGTACCTCGAACAGGCCGTCCTCAATCCCAGGCACATCGAGGTGCAGATCCTTGCCGACACCTACGGCAACGTGATGCACCTCTTCGAGCGGGACTGTAGTCTGCAGCGGCGGCACCAGAAGGTCATCGAATTGGCGCCGGCGCCAAACCTTCCCGAGGAGCTGCGCGCCCGAATCTGTGCTGACGCTGTTGCTTTCGCGCGGCAGATCGGGTATTCGTACGCCGGGACGGTCGAGTTTCTGCTCGACGAGCGCGGGCACCACGTCTTCATCGAGATGAACCCGCGGATCCAGGTCGAGCACACCGTGACCGAGGAGATCACCGACGTCGACCTGGTGGCCAGCCAAATGCGCATCGCCGACGGCGAATCGCTCGACGACCTCGGCCTCGATCAAGATTCACTGCGCGTCCGCGGCGCCGCACTGCAATGCCGGATCACGACGGAGGATCCGGCCAACGGTTTCCGGCCGGACACCGGTCGTATCACGGGTTACCGATCCTCCGGCGGCGCCGGCGTGCGACTCGACGGTGCAACCCATCTCGGCGCCGAAGTCTCGCCGCACTTCGACTCGATGCTCGTCAAACTGACGTGCCGGGGACGGGATTTCCCGGAGGCCATCGCCCGTGCCCGCCGTGCCCTGGCCGAGTTCCGGGTTCGCGGAGTATCGACGAATATCCCGTTCCTGCTTGCGGTGGTGACGGATTCGGACTTCCGGGCCGGGCGGATCAACACCTCGTTCATCGATGAGCGCCCATATCTGCTGACCTCGCGGACCCCTGCCGACCGCGGCACCAAGATCCTGAACTACCTGGCCGACGTCACGGTGAACCAGCCGCACGGGCCGCGGTTGTCGACCGTATATCCGCATGACAAGCTGCCGACGCTGGATCTGGCGGACCCGCAGCCGCGCGGCTCCAAACAGCGCCTGACCGAGCTGGGTCCGGAAGGGTTCGCCCGGTGGATGAAAGACTCACCGGCCGTTGGTGTTACGGACACGACCTTCCGTGATG
>JAVHWG010000650.1:0-16184 GCA_032159965.1 Mycobacterium sp. | reverse complement strand
CGGTGATCAGCTGCGCGAAAACGGCTGCCATTCTGGCGCTTTCGGCCGCGCCGCCGATGTAATCCTTACGCGACGTCTTCGTGGGGGAGTTGATGACGAACTCGTCGGTCTCCTTGTCGTACGTCGCGGTGGTCTCGAGTGACTGGACATCGCTGCCATGGCCCGTCTCCGTCATCGCGAAACAGCCCAGCAGCTCGACGTCGATGATCTTCTGCACATAGGCCTCGTGATGGCGTTCCGTGCCGAGATTCTCGATCGCGCCGCCGAACAGGCCCCACTGCACACCGGCTTTCACCATCAGTGACAGATCGGACATGGCGAGCATCTCGATCGTCGTGACCGCGGCGCCGACGTCGCCGGTTCCGCCGTGGTCCTTGCGGAAGCCATCCTCAGCGCCACCGGCGCCGGCGATGATCTTCAGCTGCTCCAACGCTTTGGTGCGCGCGATCACCGTGTTCGGGGTGTAGTGCGGCCGGAACACTTCACCCGAGAGTTGCTCGCGGCACCGGTCCTTGGCCGCCCGCCAGGGGCCGTCGAGAGTCACACGCAGATGTGCGGACAAATCGGGGGAGATGGCGGGGGAAGTCCCGGGGGTAGTCCTGGGGGTAGTCGACGTCATACCCGACGGTAACCCGTCGAGGTATCCGTTAGGCAAGGCTCCAGCAACGTAGGTTCGCCTGAATCGCTGTGGCGGCCATCACCGGCGTTCAATTATCGCCATGACGTCATCAGCTACCGGTCTGCCACACGAGTTCGACCACACCCACAGCGACGTGTCCGGCGGCTGGCTCCGGGCAGCGAGCTTCGGGGCCATGGACGGTCTGGTGAGCAACACCGCGCTTATTGCCGGCGTGGCCGCGGCTGCGAACGCTCATGCGGTGATACTCAGCGGGATCGCGGGACTGCTTGCGGGATCGTTCTCGATGGCCCTTGGTGAGTACACGTCGGTCACGACCGCGAACGAGCAGATCGAGTCCGAGGTGCGTCTGGAACGGCGTGCCTTCCGTGCGCATCCCGAAGCGGAGTTGGACGAGCTCGTCGCGATGCTTGTACAGATGGGATTGTCGGAAACCACGGCTCTGGCCGCGGCTCAGGAGGTGCACCAAGACGAGGCGCAGGCACTCAACCTGCACATGATCACCGAGCTCGGCGTCGATCCGCGCGAAAAGCCGTCGCCGCGGGTTGCCGCGCTTTCGTCGTTTCTCTTGTTCGCTATCGGCGCGGTGATTCCGCTCGTCCCGTACCTGCTGGGCTTCGAGTCATTGGTGGCAGGGATCGCCTGCGGTGCCGTCGGCCTCGCTCTTGCCGGCGGTGTCTCCGCACGCTTCACCGGAAAGCCGGTTTGGTGGGCTTCGGCGCGTCAGCTGTTGTTCGGCGCGGTCGCGATCGCCGCCACGTATCTTGTTGGCGCGCTTATAGGTTCAGCGGTGAGTTAACGCCCGGTGCGTCCGTTGGTCGAACCGGGCGCCGCGCCGGCCGAGCCGCCGCCCTTCCAGTAGTCGTGGATCGCCTCGAGGCTGTCACCCGTGATGTCGCCGAGCAGCAACGTCTCGTTCTCGGTCCAGATCAGATCGGGTGAGCCCTTGTAGGTCCCGCAGGCAAGCATGCCGTCGGGTTCGCCCTGCGGGCCCTTGTAACTCCACTGCGCGGGCGAGGCCTGCAGGCCCGGGCACGGTTGCAGCTGGTCTTCACCGGTGAAGAGGTCGAACGCGCTCTGCAGGGCCCCCGGGTCCGTGAAGACGGCGAAGCGTCCCTGCGACGGGCCGTTCGGGTTAGCCGTGCAGTCCACCGTCGCGGTCGCCCCAGCGACCGGTGTATCGGACGCAGCACAGTTGCTCGCGGTGAAGCCGGGCGGAAGCATTTTGATCAGCTTGGTCGTGGCGGCCGTGCTGGTGGGCGGCTTACTCGACGAGCTGGACGAGCTCGAGGAGGACTCGTCGGTCGACTCGTCCATCGACGACGAGCTGGAAGAGCTCGAGCGCTTGCTGGAGGAGGTTGCGACCTCGGTGATGTGCAGCTGCGACGCCCCAGCGGCGTTGAGGCCGTTGACGGCGACGCCATGGTCGCTCATGGCTACGCCCACCCCGCCCAGAGCCGTGAGGCCGGCAAGTGCTGTGACACCAAGCGCGATGCGCGGATTCCTGACAAAGCTCATTCGATCTCCCCTTGCTCCGCCGGCCACGATTGTCCGCGGCGGCCATGTGAAGGCAACCTAACCGTCGAACGGTAGTAAATCAGCAAAACCGCAGTTTTGCGCAACGGCCGCGGTCAGGACCCGACTGGATGTGCAGTCAGCGGACGTCCAGGTCGAACATCGAAATGCCCATCACCGTCATGTATCTGGTGAAGTAACGAGACCTACTGTTTTTCGGTTGCTTTTCTGCGCGGACTGGACGACGTCGTATCGGCGAGCAGGCGGCGAAGAACCCGGACACCGGCGGCCAGTGTCTGCCGGTCTTGCTCGTCGAGTCCTGCAATGTGCGGGTCGATCACCGCCGCACGGTCTGCTCGCACCGATCGCAGAGTCTCGGTGCCCGCAGGCGTGATTTCGATCAGAACGGCTCTTCCGTCGGCGGGATCCGCAGTGCGGGTGACCAATCCGGCGTCTTCGAGGCGGCGCACCTGCATGGTCATCGTCGGCTGCGAGCAGTGATCGAGTGCGGCGAGTTCCGAGATTCGCGTCGGGCCCTGGTCATCGATGGTCGACAACAGCCGGGCCTGTGCCCATGGCAGCGGCAGGCGGGTTCGCTGGGTCGCGAGCCGGTTGAGTTTGGCCACGACGCCCAGCAGGTCGACGCCGAGCGACGAGTCGGCGGACGGCAAGGGTGACATGCTGCCAAATTACATAGATTCCCTATGCAGATCAACATGTCGGCGTTCACAGCCGGGGTGCTACTGGCAGAATCGAGAAGTGCGTGGGATTGGACGGAAGCTGCCGCCCCGCCGACGCGACCACCGGCCACCGCCCATCACCGCCCGCGGCCCCCTCAGCGCAGGAGAGCTGGCGCAGGCGTCGGTGATGGCGGCGCTGTCATCCGCTACCGCGATTATCGCCGTCGTCGTCCCGTTCGCCGCCGGTTTGTCGTTGTTGGGCACCGTGCCCTCCGGCCTGCTGGCGTACCGCTACCGCTTCCGAGTATTGGTCGCTGCCACTTTGGCCGGCGGCTTGATCGCCTTTCTGATCGCGGGCATGGGCGGGATGTTGACCGTCGCCCAGTGCGCGTACATCGGGGCATTGATCGGCCTGGTGAAGCGCAGAAATCGAGGGACGGCGACGATTGTCGTGGTTGCCTTGATCGCGGGCGTGGTGATGGGCGCGCTGTCGATCGGCGCGCTCCTGGTGTTCACCCGGCTACGGAACCTGATCTTCGAGTCGGTGACGGCGAACGTGAACGGCCTGGCCAGGTTTCTGTCCCATGTTCCGTATATGGGCGGCATCGCCGACTGGCTCAAGGAGGGGTTTCCGCGATGGCTTTCGTATTGGCCATGGGTGATCGGCCTGTCGTCGGTCGCCGGGATCGTGCTCGTCACGGTGTTCGGATACTGGGCACTGACGGGCGTGCTGACCCGGTTATCGAACATTCCCGACGCCCATAAGCTGAATACGCCTGACGACACCGGCCCCGTCGCCCCGCTGCCCATCCGGCTGACCGATGTGACGTTCCGCTATCCCCACTCCGAACAGGATGCGCTCGGACCCGTCTCCCTCGAGGTCGGACCGGGTGAGCACGTGGCCGTCGTCGGACCCAACGGATCGGGCAAGACGACGCTGATGCTCGTCCTGGCCGGGCAGACCGTGACATCGGGAACGGTCGAGCGTCCCGGCGCCGTCGGCCTCGGCGCCGTCGGTGGCACGGCCGTGGTGATGCAGCACCCGGAGAGTCAGGTCCTGGGCACCCGCGTCGCCGACGATGTGGTGTGGGGCCTGCCGTCCAGCCAGAGAATCGATGTGGACCGGCTCCTCGACGAGGTCGGACTGGGTGGTCTGGCCGAACGGGACACCGGCGGCCTCTCCGGTGGCGAACTCCAGCGTCTCGCGGTGGCGGCCGCGCTCGCGCGGGAGCCGTCGCTGCTGATCGCCGACGAAGTGACGAGCATGGTGGACCAGCCCGGCCGCGAAGCGCTGCTGGGTCTGCTGTCCGGTCTGCGGGAACACCACCACACGGCGCTGGTGCACATCACCCACTACAACAATGAGGCCGATTCGGCCGATCGCATCGTGAATCTCACCGGAAACGGAATCGCCGACAACACCGAGATGGTCGAGACGGCCTCCGCGCCGCCGGCTGGCGTCCCCGACGCCCACTCCGCGGCGACGCTCATCGAGGTCGACGGGGTCAGCCACGAGTATGCGAGTGGAACTCCCTGGGCGAAAACCGCTCTGCGCGATGTGAGTTTCGGCGTTCAAGAGGGTGACGGCCTGCTGATCCATGGCGGGAACGGCTCCGGCAAGTCGACTTTGGCATGGATCATGGCGGGTCTCACCGTTCCGACCGCCGGCAGTTGCCTGCTGGACGGTAGACCGGTCAGCGACCAGGTGGGTGCCGTCGCGATGTCGTTCCAGGCCGCTCGGCTGCAACTGATGCGGGGGCACGTCGATCGCGAAATCGCCTCGGCGGGAGGGTTTTCGCCGCGTGACAGGGCACGGGTCGAGGCCGCGCTGGCCACGGTCGGCCTCGACGGATCGCTCGCAGGCAGGCGCATCGACCAACTCAGCGGCGGCCAGATGCGGCGTGTGGTGCTGGCGGGACTGCTGGAACGGTCGCCGCGTGCGCTGATCCTCGACGAACCACTCGCGGGCGTGGACGCCGTGAGCCAACGCGGAATGCTGCGCATGCTCGAGGACCTGCGCCGCAGGACCGGTCTGACGATCATCGTGATCTCGCATGACTTCGCCGGTCTGGAAGACCTGTGCCCGCGGACTCTGCACCTCGATGACGGTGCCGTCCAGACCGCTCCGGCCAGAACCGGAGGCGCCGCATGACAGCGCCCGCCCAGCGCCGGCCCGTGGTGCTGCTTCGTCCCATCCCCGGCACTTCGCCGATCCATGAACTCTGGGCCGGAACCAAACTCATTGTCGTCTTCGGGCTTTCGGTGTTGCTGACCTTCTACCCGGGATGGGTGCCGATCGGTCTGGTGGCGGCTCTCATTGCGCTGTCCGTGTGGATGGCCAGGGTTCCCCGCGGCGCGTTGCCGTCGATTCCGCACTGGCTGTGGGTGGTGATCGCCATCGGCGGAATCACCGGGACGCTGGGCGGCGGCGCGCCGGACATCCACATCGGCTCCTTTGCCATCGGGCTGGCCGGCCTGCTCTATTTCCTCCGGATCACCGCGTTGTCGTTGGTGCTGCTCGGCCTCGGCGCGATGATGTCGTGGACCACGAATGTCTCGGACGTGGCGCCCGCCGTCGCGACGTTGGGCCGGCCGCTTCGTCGGCTGCGGATTCCCGTCGACGAGTGGGCGGTGGCACTGGCATTGGCGCTTCGCGCGTTCCCCATGCTGATCGACGAGTACCGCACCCTGTACGCCGCCCGGCGGTTGCGGCCGCGGCCTGTCCTGAAGACACGAAGGGCGCGCAGGCTCTGGTGGCGCGCGGAGATCATCGACCTGATCACCGCCGCAATCACGGTGGCGTTGCGCCGCGCCGATGAGATGGGCGACGCGATCGCCGCCCGGGGTGGCACGGGCCAGATTTCCGCGGCGCCCTCGGGGCCGAAGTGGCGTGACGCATGGGCCCTGCTGACCGTGGTGGCGATCTCGGCGGCGGCAATCGCGGGTGAACTGCTGCTCGGCGGAACCCGGCTCTAACCCCCTTGCGCCGAAACTGTATTCCACGCGGAAAAGTGCGAGTAGATAGCGAGTGGAATACAGTTTCGGCGTCGGCGGAACCTGGCTCTAGCGTTCTGCGGCCGCGTTGGCCGCCGACTGCGCCTGCCGCAGTGCCTGCACGGGATCGAGGCGGCCAAGGAACATTTCGTCGAAATAGGGCTTGAGGGCGTCGAATCCCGCGGCGAATCCGATCCCGCCGGGCGCTGCGATCCGCGGCCCGCGCAGCACGTCGAAGAACGGCGCGACGTCCACACCCCTTGCTGCCCAGTAGTCGAAATATCTTCGCTGCGCGGCGAGGACGGCCGGGACCGCGGCTCCGCTGGCACCGAGATAGGCGTT
Organism: Mycobacterium sp.; assembly: GCA_032159965.1. Taxonomy (GTDB): domain Bacteria; phylum Actinomycetota; class Actinomycetes; order Mycobacteriales; family Mycobacteriaceae; genus Mycobacterium. Next base: position 10,016 of record JAVHWG010000650.1, on the reverse strand, counting down.
CCCCTCGGCGCTGCCAATCCACATCAGCACTTCGCGCACCGCCTCCGGATGCCGTGAGGATGAATTGGCCGCCGCAGCAATGCCGTTGGTGACACTTACCCGGCCGACGGGTCCCCTCGGCAACAGCGCCACTCCCCATCGGAAGAGTGCGTTCTTCGCGATCTGCGCGAGGTTGTATGTACCCGACTGAAACAGCGCCATGCGTCCCTGCAAGAACATGTTGCGCGAAAAGTCACCGTTGTCGTTGGTGTCCGATGCAGGCGGCGCCACCTTGTCGACGTTGATGAGCCGCACCACGTAACGGAACGCCTGTACAGCCTGCGGGTTGTCGAATGCGAAGCGGTCGCCGACGGAGAACATGCCCCCCGCTGAGCCGATGAAATTGAGGTAGATGCCCTGAAGGTCGTTGGCCGCGTTGTACGCCCACCGACGCGCCGGGTCGACGGTCAAGCGCTTCAGCACCGGGCGCAACGTGTCGGCTGAATCGTCGGTGCTCCACCGCAGCGCATTCAACGACCCGGGGTCCACGCCGGCAGCCGCGAGCAGATCTGCGTTGTAGTAGACGGCGATCCCCGCATCGGTGAGTTGCGGCACGCCCCAGAGCGTGCCGTTGCGGGTGAACTGGTCGATTACCGACGGCTCCCATCCCGCGGCCCGTGATCCCAGCGCCTTGTCGATGTCGAGCAGCCTGCCGCTGTCGGCGTAGGGCGCGAGATAGGCGTTGCTGACCCAGAAGATGTCGGCGGCGCTGCCGCCGGCGACGTCGGTGCGCAGAGAGTCGAAGTAGCTGGAGTACGGGACGACGTCGACACGGACTTCGATGCCGGGGTGGCGTCGGCTGAACTCGGCGAAGGATGACCGGTAGGCCTCGGCGGCCTGCTGATCCCACAGCCGCAGGGTGACGACTGTGCGGCCGTTGGTCTCAGTGTCTCGGCCGAGTACGACGGCGAACCCGATCAACAATGCGGCCACTGACATCAACGCGACGAGTACGACCGTCGAAAAGCGGGCCGTCACCTCAGGCCTGTCACGGCGATCGAGCGCACGACGTGGCGCTGCACGGCGATGAACACGACGATCAGCGGCACCACCGCGATGGTCGTCGCCGCCATCACCAGCGGCCATTGCGCGTTGTACTGCGATTGCAGTCCCGCGGTGGCGACGGTCAGCACGCGCCACTTCGCCCCGCTGGTGATCACCAGTGGCCACATGAAGTTGTTCCATTGCGACACAACGGTGATCAGGGCCAGCATCACGAGGATAGGTCTGCTGGTCGGCACCACGACGTGCACCAGCACGTCCAGTGTGTTCGCACCGTCGATGCGTGCGGCGTTGATCAGGTCGGCGGGGATCGTGCGGAAGTGCTCCCGCAACAGGAAGATCGCATACGGCGACCCGAACACGAACGGCAGGACCAATGCCCAGAAGGTGTTGCGCAGGCCGGCCTGCGCCATCATCAGATACAGCGGGACGATCGTGACCGTCGCCGGCACCATCAGCGTCGCGATGTACACCCAGAAGAGGACGTCGCGTCCGCGGAAGTTCAACCGCGCGAACGCGTAGGCGCCCAGCACCGAAAAGGTGAGCTGGCCAAGAACTATGACGGCAGTCATCAATGCGGTGACCACGACCGCCCGGCCGAAACCGGCGTCGGCAAGCCCGGTGTAGTTGGCAGTCGTGGCCGGACTCGGCAGCCGCAGCGGCAACTGTGTGGCGAATTGGCGCTCTGAGGTAGAGGACGTCATGACGCTGAACACGAAGGGCGCCAGGGTGATCAAGGCTCCGAGCGACAGAAGCACATAGATCACCCCGTTCGCTGCTGCGCGGCTAAGCAAGGTCATAGGTGATCCGTCGTCGAAAGTAGAGGTGCTGCCCGACGGTGGCGATCACCAGGATCGCGAACAGAATCAGGGCCATCACCGCCGCACGCCCGACGGCGGCGGCGCCGAACGCCTCGGTATAGATGCGATGCGCCACGAAATCGGTGCGGTTGCGCGGTCCACCTCCGGTCAATGCATAGACGGTGTCGAAGACCTGTGCCGCGCTGATGATCCCGGTGACCACCACGAAGAACATCGTCGGCCGCAGCAGCGGTACCGTGATCCACCAGAATCGTTGCAGCGCAGTGGCACCGTCCATGCGCGCCGCGTCATGAATTCGACTGGGAATAGCCAGGATACCTGCCAAGAAGAACAGCGTGACGTAACCGACATTGCTCCAGACCGTAACTGCTGATACCACCGGCAGTGCCAGGCCGGGGTCGGTCAGCCACTCGACCCGGCGGCCCAGCAGCGTGTTGACTGCCCCGTCCGTCGGGGCCAGCATCCAGCGCCACAGCACCGCGATTGCCAGCGGCGCGCATATCCAGGGCAGCACGTACACCGTGCGAAAGAACGTGCTCCCCGGCAACTGCCTGGCGAGCATCGACGCCGCCGCCAGGCCCAGCGCGGTCTGCACCGGGACCACTAGGCCCACGAACAGCGCCGTTACCAGCAGGGAGTTGCCAAACGTGTCGTCCCCGAGTACTGAACGCCAATTATCCAGTCCGACATAGCGGATAGAGCCAAGCAGGTCCCAGTGGTGAAGGCTCAGCCAGCCCACCACGAATATCGGAAGCAGCAGGAAGACCACGACGCCGAAGAGGCTCGGTGCCAGCAGGGTGTACGCCAGCGTGGTGGAGCGAACCCGCGGCCTGACCATGTACGTATTAAAGCGACCCGGCGTACCCGTTACGGTAGAAGTCGTGACTTCGGGCGGGCGGATCGACGACGACTTTCTGGGCTTGCCGCGCCGTGCACTCGCCGATGCTGCGCTCAGTGCAGCCACCGAAGCCGGCGCCAGCCACGCTGATCTGCGAATCCACCGAATCCTGACGGAGACCATCGCGCTGCGCGATGGCAGACTCGAGACCTCGGCGGTGAACCGGGAAATCGGCTTGGCGGTCCGGGTCATCGTTGACGGGACGTGGGGGTTCGCCTCGCACGCCGAGCTGACGGCCGAGGTCGCCGCCGATACCGCGCGGCGGGCAGTGCAGGTCGCCCGGACGTTGCGCGCTCTGAATGCGGAGACCGTCCGGCTGGCCGACGAGCCGGTGTACCGCGACGCGCAGTGGGTGTCGTCGTATGAGATCGACCCGTTCGGGATCGCCGCCGCCGACAAGATCGCCGTGCTGCAGGAGTATTCGGAGCGGCTGACGTCCTCGGACGGCGTCGATCACACAACGGCTGCCTTCTACGGCGTCAAGGAGCAGACGTTCTACGCCGACGTGTACGGGTCATCGATCACGCAGCAGAGGGTGCGGGTGGCGCCGATGCTGGACGCGATCGCCGTCGACACCGCCGTCGGGAGTTTCGACTCGATGCGCACCCTCGCACCGCCGACAGCGCGGGGCTGGGAGGCCGTCGTCGACGACAACGTGTGGGACTGGCCCGCCGAACTGTCGGAGATACCTTCGCTGCTGAGCGAGAAGGTGAAGGCGCCAACCGTCAAGCCGGGCCCGACGGACCTGGTGATCGATCCGTCCAACCTGTGGCTCACGATCCACGAATCGATTGGCCACGCCACAGAATACGACCGCGCGATCGGCTATGAGTCAGCCTATGCAGGAACGTCTTTCGCTACTCCGGACCTGCTCGGCACACTGCAGTACGGTTCGCCGGTGATGAACGTGACGGCCGACAGGACCGTGGACTTCGGTCTGGCCACCATTGGGTACGACGACGAAGGCGTCGCGTCCCAGAACTGGGACCTGGTCCGCGAGGGCGTGTTCGTCGGCTATCAACTCGATCGGGTGTTCGCGCCCAGGTTGGGCGAGAAGCGTTCCAACGGTTGCTCATACGCCGACTCGGCGCACCACGTACCCATTCAGCGGATGGCCAACGTGTCGCTGCAGCCGGGCCAGCAGGATCTGTCGACGGAGGATCTGATCGCCAGGGTGGAGAACGGCTTGTACATAGTCGGCGACCGATCGTGGTCAATAGACATGCAGCGATACAACTTTCAGTTCACTGGGCAGCGCTTCTTCTCGATCCGCGACGGTGAGCTGGCCGGCCAGGTACGCGACGTCGCGTATCAGGCGACCACCACCGAGTTCTGGGGATCGATGGAGGCCGTCGGCGGCGAATCGACGTGGCGGCTCGGTGGGGCGATCAACTGCGGCAAGGCGCAGCCGGGGCAGGTGGCCGCGGTCAGTCACGGCTGCCCGTCGGCGTTGTTCCGCGGGGTGCGCGTGCTGAACACGGTGACGGAGGCCAAGCATTGATCTCGCCGCAGCAGGTGGTCGACGACGCGCTGGCGGCCGCGACCGTCGACGAGACGATGGTGGTGGTCACCGACCGCACCGAGGCGTCGCTGCGGTGGGCGAACAGTTCGATGACCACCAACGGGGTGTCGACGGGCCGCACGATATCGGTGATCTCGATTGTGCGGCGCGGCGATTGGGCGCACGTCGGTTCGGTGCAGACCAGTGAGGTGGACCCGGCCGTGATCGCCGATGTGGTGGCGGCCAGCGAGGAGGCGGCGCGCGAGGCGCCGGAGGCACGTGACAGCGCGCCGTTGATCGGCGATTCCGGTTCGCCCGGCGACTGGGATGCCGCTGTCGCCGCGACCGGCGCGGAGGTGTTCGGCGCGCTTGCGGCGTCGTTGTCGTCGGGTTTTCGGGGAGCTGACACGCTTTTCGGTTTCGCCCGCCACGAGGTCGCGACGACCTTCGTCGCGAGCTCGACCGGGCTGCGCAGGCGCTTCACGCAACCGACGGGGACTGTGGAGATCAACGCCAAACGCGACGGTGCCAGTGCCTGGGCGGGACTGAGCACACCCGACTTCGTCGACCTTCCGACGGACCGGTTGCTCGCCGACCTGTCCACGCGGCTGGGCTGGTCGCGGCGAATGGTGTCGCTGCCGGCGGGCCGGTATCCGACGATCATGCCGCCCTCGACGGTCGCGGACATGATGATCTACATGGCGTGGACGATGGACGGCCGCGCCGCGCAAGAGGGGCGGACGGCGTTTTCCGCGCCCGGCGGCGGCACCCGGGTGGGAGAGCGGCTGACGCAGCTGCCGGTGACCATGTACACCGACCCGTCAGTCGAGAGGCTGCAGTGCCGACCGTTCGTCGCGACGGCGAGGTCATCGGAGACGGAGTCGGTGTTCGACAACGGGATGAACATCGGACGCGTCGACTGGATCCGCGACGGAGAGCTGACCGCGCTGGCATACCCGCGGGCGGCCGCGGAGGAGTTCGGCGTACCCGTCGCCGTGGCCGCCGACAACCTGGTGATGAACGGCGGCGACACCAGCCTGGACGACATGATCGCGGACACCGAGCGGGCGTTGTTGTTGACGACGCTGTGGTACATCCGCACCGTCGACCCGACGATGCTGCTACTGACGGGGCTGACCCGCGACGGGGTCTATCTCGTCGAGGACGGCAAGGTGTCGGCGGCGGTGAACAACTTCAGGTTCAACGAGAGTCCGCTCGACCTGCTGTCGCGGGCTATCGGCGTCGGAGCCACCGAGGTGACGTTGCCCCGCGAGTGGAGCGACTACGCGACGCGAGCGGCCATGCCGTCGCTGCTGATTCCGGACTTCTTCATGTCCAGCGTGAGCCAGGCGCAGTAACGTCGGCACGTGATCTCTGAACTGGAGCCCTTGGTCGCGCTGTCGCCGGACGGGCCGGGGGCGCGGATAAACGCGTTGGTCCGACGCACATGCGGGCGGGTGCTGTCGCTGCCGCCGCTGGCGGTGGAGAGTGAGGCCGACGGGCCGGACTCGGAGGCCGAGGCAGCGGTAGTCGACTTCGCCGAGCAGTTCAGCATGGACGTGACGGGTGTGTCGGGCGTTCAGCGTAAGCGCTTGTTTTCGGCGTTGGGCGACCAGGCTTTCGGCGCAGTGGTGTTGACGTTCATCGCCGACTTCGCACCCCGGGTGATCGCGGGTTTGCATGCACTGCAACTGGATTCGCTTCCACAGGATGAGCCGGTATGGGATCACCGCACTGATCCGGGCGACGCGCTGTTCAACGGATTCCTGCCGGCGGTGGCACGACGGACCGCGCTGGACCCGGTGACGGCCGAGATCGTGCGGCTTCGGGGCGCGGACCAACACCGGTGCCGGCTGTGCAATTCGCGACGTGAGGCGAACGCGCTGGAAGCCGGCGGCTCGGAAGACATGTACGGCGACATCGCGTCCTATGACAGCTCGACCAGGTTGAGCGAGGCACACAAGGCGGCGTTGCGCTACGTGGACGCATTGGTGTGGTCACCGGCGAACATCTCGTCGGCAGTGAGGGAGGATGTGCGGGCACACTTTTCGGCGGATGCAGCCGCGGAGATCACGCTGGACGTGATGCGCAACGCAGCCAACAAGATCCTCGTCGCGTTGAACGCCGACGCGCCGAAGGTCGAAGACGGTACCGAGCGCTACCGCATCATGGCCGACGGATCAATCGAGTACGAGTGATTCAGGGTTTGGTCAGGGCGACGTACGCGTAGCGCTCGTCGAACCGGTTCTGCGGAACCAGCGTCATCATCTGAGGTGTGAGGCCGCAGTCGCCGGCCTTGACCCAGAAGTCTTCGATCGCGAAAGTGCTTCGCACGGAGAGATTTCGGTGGTAATTGCGCTTTACCCGCGGCGGCTGCCAGCCCGCCTTCTGATATTTGAACTGCACGAACGCCATGCCCCCGGGCTTGAGAATCCGCTCCGCGATGCGGAGCAGGCGGAACACCTCCTCGGGGGCGGCCATGACCTCGAAGACGTACAGACAGATGAACGTGTCGAACGAGTTGTCTCGGCCCTCGACCGCCTTTTCAGGGTGGGCGACGTCGACCAGAAGCGTCTCGACAGGGGTATCGCAGACGGCGGCGACCTGGCGCCGGCATTCGGTGAGATTCTCCTCCGACAAGTCGGTGCCGACGAAGCTGTCGGCAACCGGCGCGAAGCCCGCCGCGATGGCGCCACCTCCGCATCCCCATTCGATGACGGCTCCCGGCGACGGCGGACGGTCGAGCGCCTTGGCAAACCGGCGAAACATCGCCAGATGGTCGCGGCCTAGCTCGACGAACGCCTCGTCACCCACGCCGTCGCGGCGATGAGAGTTGTTCGACCAACTAGGGGAGGAGGTGTCTCCCCAGTATCGACCGGCTTCGTCTACCTGCTGAGACAACGCCGGGGAGGGGCCGAAGCGGTCGGTGATGCTCAGCACGCGCTCGAGCCGGCGGCCCATCAGCGACCGCCGCGGTCTTGCAACAAAGGGTTCACACGCATAGACGTTAGTCAACTGCCTCTAGCGGGCATCTACACGTATGGCGTTGGGTGTCGCCGTCGACCCGACCGCCGCACTGGACGCGGCGGCATCCGCCCGCGCGTCGATCAGGTCGGGTGGGTACAACGGCCCCACCAGCGCTCTGGCACCGGGATGTGCGCAGGCCAATTTGGTCGTCTTGCCGGTCGGCTACGCGTTCGACTTCCTACGTTTCTGCGTCCGCAATCCCAGACCGTGCCCCATTCTGGACGTCACCGACACGGGCTCACCGCATCCGGCCACCGTCGCGCCGAGCGCGGACCTGCGCACCGACGTGCCGCGCTACCAGGTCTTTCGCGACGGGCAACTGGTCGACGAGCCGACCGACATCAACCGGTACTGGCGATCGGACCTGGTTGCATTCCTGTTGGGATGTTCGTTCACCTTCGACTGGGCGCTGTCAGCTGCTGGGCTGCGTGTGGCACACCAGGAGCAGGGGGTCAACGTGCCGATGTACGTCACCAATCGTGCGTGTGTCGGGTCGGGATCGTTCCACGGCCCGATGGTGGTGTCGATGCGGCCCTTCCCACCCGCGGAGGTCTCTCGCGCAGTGGACATTTCAGCGCGATACACGTCCATGCACGGCGCGCCCGTCCACGTCGGTGACCCTGATGCACTGGGCATCGCCGATTTGAATTGCCCGGATTACGGTCAGGCCGTGCGTATTTCGCCCGGCGACGTGCCAGTGTTCTGGGGCTGCGGGGTGACCCCACAAGGCGTCGTTCTGCAAGCTCGACCGGAACTGGCGATCTTCCATGCGCCCGGGCACATGTTCATCACCGACTCACCGCATACCTATTTCGACTCCGGAGAGGACCGCTCATGACCGCCGTTGACACTTCGAGTGACGTGCCGCCCGGCGACGCGCGACCAGCGGTGCGCAAAGCCATCGTCGGAGCCGTCATCGGCAACACCGTCGAGTGGTATGACTTCGCGATCTACGGATTCCTGGCGACGTTCATCGCGGACAAGTTCTTCCCGCCGGGTGACGAGACTGCCGCGCTGTTAAGCACATTCGCGGTATTCGCCGCGGCGTTTTTCATGCGTCCGCTGGGTGGATTGTTCTTCGGGCCATTGGCCGACCGGATCGGCCGTCAACGCGTTCTGGCGATCGTGATCCTGCTGATGTCGCTTTCCACTGTGTGCATCGGCTTGGTGCCCGGCTATGCGACCATCGGAGTCGCCGCCCCGTTATTGCTGCTGTTTCTGCGCTGTCTGCAGGGCTTCTCGGCCGGCGGGGAGTACGGCGGCGGCGCCTGCTTTCTGGCGGAATACGGTTCCGACCGCAACCGGGGCTTCGTCGTTTCCTTCCTGGTCTGGTCGGTGGTCTTCGGCTTCCTCCTTGGCTCGACGACCGTTACCGCGCTGGACGCGGTGCTCTCGGATGCCGCCATGGATTCGTGGGGCTGGCGCGTGCCGTTCCTGATCGCGGGTGTGCTGGGTGTCGTGGGGCTCTACATCAGGCTGCGGTTGAAGGACACTCCGGAGTTCGAAGCTCTCCGCGAGTCGGGAGAAGTCTCCGAGTCGCCGCTCAAGGACGCGGTCCGCACGGCCTGGCGGCCGATCCTGCAGATCGCCGGACTTGTCGTCGTGCACAACGTCGGGTTCTACGTGATCTACACGTTCCTGCCCACGTACTTCACGAAGACACTCGGGTTCACCAAGATGGATGCATTCATCTCCATCACCGTCGCGAGCATCGTCGGACTGGTGCTGATCCTGCCGCTGGGTGCGTTATCGGACCGGATCGGTCGTAGGCCGCTATTGATAGCCGGGGCAGCGGGTTTCGCGCTTTTCGCCTATCCGTTGTTCATGCTGTTGAACGCCGGGTCACTTACGGCAGCTGTCGCGGCGCACGCCGGCTTGGCGGCGATCGAGGCTGTCTTCGTCTCGGCGTCGCTGGCCGCAGGCGCAGAGCTGTTTGCGACGCGGGTCCGGTCGAGTGGCTACTCGATTGGTTACAACATCTCCGTGGCCCTGTTCGGCGGCACGGCACCGTATGTGGCCACGTGGCTGACGGCCCGGACGCATAACGAGCTCGCGCCGGCGTACTACGTGATCTTCGCGGCGATCGTCACGCTGGCGACGGTGTTCACCATCAAGGAGACGGCCGGTCAACCGCTGCGGGCGACGGACGACTCGCGCGGGTGAATCTTTCGGCCCGGTGTTGTGCGACCATGGGTGCCGCTACGCGCCGGGGCGGTAGCTCAGTTGGTTAGAGCCGCGGACTCATAATCCGTTGGTCGCGGGTTCGAGCCCCGCCCGCCCCACTTTTGGGGATGGGGATGTAGCGGGGCGTCATCCCACGCCGCGCGTCCTGCCGCATCATGGGTTGGTGCAACCGCGACTACCTGACGAGCCTCGTCGGCCCGCACCTAGTGCCGCTGATCTTCGGCGCTGGCGCCAGCACTTGGCCGACGAGCGAGCCGAAGCGGCCGTGTACCGGGATCTCGCTGGTCGACGCACCGGCGAGGAGCGCGACATTCTGCTGGCGCTGGCCGCCGCCGAGGCCCGCCACGAGCAACACTGGTTAACCCTGCTCGGGGAGCACGTGGGAAAGCCCCGGCGCGGCGATGTACGTTCGCGGATTCTCGGGTTCCTGGCGCGTCATTTCGGGTCTGTCTTTGTGCTTGCCCTTGCCCAGCGCGATGAGGCGAGATCCCCCTCCGACGCCGATGTCGATGCGACGGCAACCATGGCCGCTGACGAGCGGATT
>JAVHWG010000649.1:0-10331 GCA_032159965.1 Mycobacterium sp. | reverse complement strand
ACCATCGGGTACCAGATCGCCCCCGAGTACTGCAGCATGTGCACGTCGACCTGCCCGAAATCCGCGTGAACGACGTCCAGGTCGACGGGCCGCGCGTCGTTCATGTTGAACGCCACCGTCTCGCCGTCATCGACCACCAAACCGGAGTCGCCGATCGGCCCGTCGGCCGGGGCACGCAGGGCAATGATCATGACGTCAAGCGCGCCCTTCGGCCCAGTCACGTGGTGTTTCACCGATTCGCTGGTCTCGAAGAAGTTGTGAAAACCCAGCATTCCGAGTTCGCGGCGCAGATCCTCGACCGGGAAATCGGGCAGCAGCACCACCGCGTCCTTGTTGACGTGCTGCTGCAGGTTCTTCGCGTCGAAGTGGTCGTGGTGCAGGTGGGAGATGTAGAGGTAGTCGCAGTCACCGAGCGCATCCCAGTCCAGCGTGCTGTTGTCCGGGAACGGAAACCACGACGCGAAGTAGGCCGGGTTCACCCAGGGGTCACACAGGATGCTCCCCGCCCGGGTGTCAATACGAAAACCCGCATGACCGACGCTCGTGACCTGCACAAACAACCTTTCCTAGTCGGAGGTGCCGGTGTCCCAGCTTAACCGCAGGAGTCGTTGCCCCGGCCCCACTCTGGGCGACGCCGTGCGCGTCGGGCTGCTCGGGGTCGTACCGACCCGGCCCGGGGCAACACCCACGAGCACTAGTGTTGCGGAGGTGGAACCGGTGTACGGCACAGTCATACAGATCGCCCGCTTGGCCTGGCGGGTCCAGGGTCTGAAGATCACGGTCACCGGCGTGGAGAACCTGCCCCGCACCGGCGGTGCGGTCGTCGCAATCAACCACACCAGCTACTTCGACTTCACGTTCGCCGGGCTGCCGGCATTCGAGCAGGGGCTCAAGCGCAAGGTCCGCTTCATGGCCAAGAAGGAAGTGTTCGACAGCAAGGTGACCGGGCCGATCATGCGCAGTCTGCGGCACATTCCCGTCGACCGCGCCAGTGGTGCGAATTCGTTCGACCTGGCCTGCGCGGCACTGAAGTCCGGCGAGCTCGTCGGTGTCTATCCCGAGGCGACGATCAGCCGCAGCTTCGAGCTGAAGGAGTTCAAGAGCGGGGCGGCCCGGATGGCGATCGCCGCGGACGTGCCCATCGTCCCGCACATCGTTTGGGGCGCCCATCGGATGTGGACCAAGGACCATCCGAAGAAGATGTGGCGCCCGAAGGTACCGATCACCGTCGCCGTCGGCGAGCCCATTGAGCCCACCCTGCCGGTCCAGGAGCTGACTTCACTGCTTCATCACCGCATGCAGCATCTGCTCGAACGCGTCCAGGACGGGTACGGTCCGCACCCGCAAGGTGAGCACTGGGTGCCCCGCAGGCTCGGCGGCGGCGCCCCCACAATGGCTGAGGCTGCCCGATTGGACGCCGAGGAAGCGGCGCAGAGGGCAGCCCGTCGCGCTGAACGCCAGACCGGTCAGGCCGGAAAGTCGGAGTAACCGGATGGCGGAACCCGTCTTTCGCACACTGGAAATTCTGACGACGACCCTTGCCGCGACCGTTGGTCCGAGGATCAGTTACTACGGGTTGGAAAACATCCCTGCCAAGGGCGGAGCCGTGATCGCGATCAACCACACCAGCTACGTCGACTGGATGCCGGCGGCCATTGCCGCCTACAAGCGCAAGCGTCGACTTCGGTTCATGATCAAGGCCGAGATGGCCGACGTGAAGATCGTGGGCTTCCTGATGCGCGGCACCAGCATGATCCCGGTCGACCGGCGGGCAGGAGCGGGCGCCTATGGGGCGGCGGTGGATGCGCTGCGACGTGGTGAACTCGTCGGTGTTTACCCGGAGGCGACGATCAGCCGCAGTTTCGAACTCAAGGAGTTCAAGACCGGTGCCGCCCGCATGGCCCGCGAGGCCGGTGTGCCGATCATCCCGCTGATCGCTTGGGGGGCGCAGCGGATGTGGACCAAGGACCACCCGCGCAAGTTGTTTTTCAACCGGATCCCGATCACCGCGATCGTCGGCGATCCCTTGCACCCGATCGACAGCGCAGTACAGACGGACGCGGCCCTTCGGGAGGCAATGACAGAGCTGCTCCAGCGCGCGCAGCTCGGATACCCGCAGCCGTCCGGGGCCTACTGGGTGCCGCGCCGGCTGGGCGGCAGCGCGCCGACGATGGCCGAAGCCAGGCTGCTCGACGATGCCGAACTGGCCGAGCGGGCGCGCCGGCACACCGAACCAGAAGCGTAGGCGGACAGTCCACCGATGAACCCACCCGCGCTGATCGCCAGCGACGTCGACGGCACGCTGCTGAACGAAGACGAGAAGGTGACCCCGCGCACCCGCGACGCGGTGTCGGCGGCGATCGCAGCGGGGGCGATGTTCGTGCTTGCCACCGGTCGGCCGCCGCGATGGATCGCGCCGGTGGTGGACGCGCTGGGATTCGCTCCGATGGCGGTGTGCGCCAACGGCGCTGTGCTGTACGACCCCAGCCAGGACCGCATCCTGTCGGCCCGCACGCTGTCCACCGATGTGCTGGCCGAGCTGGCGGAGATCGCTACGCGCGCGATACCCGGCGCCGGGCTGGCCGTCGAGCGGGTAGGCAAAAGCGCACACGACGCGGCGACGGCGCAGTTCGTCAGCTCCCCCGGCTACGAGCACGCGTGGTTGAACCCGGACAACACCGAGGTGTCGCTCGAGGACCTGCTCAGCGCGCCGGCGGTGAAGCTGTTGATCCGCAAGTCAGGGGCGCTGAGTTCCGACATGGCAGATGCGCTCGCCCGGCACATCGGCATGCAGGGCGACATCACGTTCTCGACGGACAACGGGCTGATCGAGATCGTCCCGCTGGGCATCAGCAAGGCATCCGGGCTCGAAGAAGTGGCGCGCCCCGCTGGAATCGGTGCCGACCAGGTGATCGCCTTCGGTGACATGCCCAACGACGTACCGATGCTGACCTGGGCGGCTCGCGGTGTCGCGATGGGCAACGCCCACGCTCAGGTGCTTGCCGTAGCCGACGAAGTGACGGCGACGAACAGCGACGACGGTGTCGCGCGGGTGCTGGAACGCTGGTGGCCCTGACCGCCGGTGGAAGTTACGGCAGGATCCGGCTGAACCGTTCGATCTGGGCCGGCGGGCCCTGCGGTGACGGCGGCGGCAGTTCGTAGGCGACTCCGTCCATCACCAGACGCACCTGCGACTGCTGACGGTCGAGGTTCAATGTGCCGTGCTGGAAATTCTGCGTGATCCACTCCGCCTCCGGGATCTCCCCGCTCGTCGGCAGCCCCAGGGGGCTGCGCTCGTAGCCCAGCGCGGCCCACGCGTCGTAAATGGCGCCACCGACGGGATAGGCACCGACGCCCGGGGCCCAGTAGATCGCCCCGTGGTCGAACCGCACGTAGCGGCCTCCGTCTTCGGCGAGTGATTCCGGGGAGGTAGGTGCGCCGAGCCAGCCGCTGGCGCCGCCCATTGCCTGCCAGCGCGCGTAGATCGCGCCCCCCTGCAGGGTGTCGGCAAGGCTTGGCGGATCGTTGAAGGTCGTCGCCATGTCGCGCAGATGGTTCATCTCCGCGTACGCGGCGTTGCCCGGGCATTCCGTGATGCCGACGTCGCGGTGGGTGAAGATCGTCGGCAGCGTGGTCGGTGCCCCCCGCGGGAAGCGCGTGAAAGAGCCGCCGGCGGACGTCAACGTGACCGTGCCCCTCGGATCGACTCCGTCCATTGCCATTCGCCAGCCGATCAGGCGTGCCGCCGTGGTCAGCTGGACGGGCGTGGGCGCCACCACCTCGAAGTCGCCGATCAGCGCGACGCCCCACGTCTCGGTGTTGAAACCTCCGGTGTGCGATCCGCGGACAGCTCGGTTGATCCCACCGGCGCGGCCTTCGAAGACCTGGCCGTATCTGTCGACCAGCGCGTTGTAGGCGATGTCGCACCAGCCCAGCGTGCGGGTGTGATACGCGTAGATCGCGCGGACGATCTCAGCCGAATCCTGCGGCGTGTAATCGTTGTTGCCTGCGGTGTGGTGGACGACTGCCGCGCGAATCCGGTTGTCGTACTGCGTTGGTCCACACCGCATCGACTCGTCGGCCCCCCACTGCGCGCGGGTGATGATGGCAGGTGCCTGCCCAGGCGGGGTGACAGCGGTGGGCATCGTCGGGTCGACGGGTGCCTGCGGTGGACTGATAAGCACGGCGTTCACGTTCTCCGCGATCGGCTGCTCGACGTTCGCCAGTGTGTAGCCAAGTCCCAGGCCTGCCGCAGGTGCCGGTGCAGGTGCCGGTACCCGCTGGTGGCGGTTTATGGCGATCTGCACCCGTGTGGTGCGTCCGACGAATACCGGTTCTGTTCCGTTCGGTGCAGCACCGGTGTCGGGTCCCTCGTATTCGAGTGCCTCGGCTTCGTACCAGGGACCCCAGCTCCCGTCGGAAAGTCTCGCGCGCACTCGGGTGGTGGTGCCGCTGAGATCGGCGCCGGTGAGTGCCACCAAGGAGAACGGTTTCGCTTGCCCGACCTCGCGGACTGTCTCGCCCGCCCCGACGTCGGCCAGGGGCAGTAGGGCAAGACCTGTCGGTTCGGGAGCTGGCGGCGGCTCCTGACGGTCCGGAGACTCAGTGCCGACTGCTATCGGGACGAGCAGCACCGTTGCCAAGACTGCGGTGAACAGCAGCGACGGTGGAGGACGGCGGAACGCCACACGGCGATGTTACGTACGTTACCCCTGTTGCCAATGTTTCAACACGCCACTAGAGGGGCTTATGTGCCCACGACAACGGCACCGCAGAGCGAGCCAAGTCTCTGCGGTGCCGTTTGGCCGGTGGTTCGGTAGGTGCTGTTTACGGCACCGGGGCGGGCGGTGGAGCCGGCACCCCTCCAGGTGCGCCGCCCTTGATGGCCTGCATGATCGACGGCACGACGACACCCTTCAGCAGGTCGATCGCCTGGCTACCGCCAAGTTGCTGCACCGTGCTGGTCAGGTCACTGAGCAGACCGCCGCTGGGCGCTGCCGCCGCGGGCATTCCGCCGAGCGACGGATCACCCAGGATCGGGTAGGTGCCGGCCAGCGGGTCGGGGCCGATCGGGACTTCGCCGGGCGCGGCGGTCAAGCCGGGCACAGCACCCGTCGGGCTCGTCAGCGCCGGATTGAGGCCTGTGGTCGGTGTCGTCAGACCTGGGATCGTGGGGGCCGCCGGAGCTGTCGGCGTGGTCAGCCCGGGCAGCCCGGGCACCGTCGGCGTGGTCAGCGCGGGCGTCCCACCCGGAATCCCGGGGACCGCCGGCGCTGCCGGACTGGTCAGCCCGGGGTTGGCGAGCGCCGGATCGGACAGTGCACCGCTCGGATCGAGCAGGGCGGGCGCGGTGCCGGTGGCCGCGGGCAGTCCGGCAGCCGGCGCGGTCAGGCCGGGAGTGGAGGTCAGCCCCGGTGCAGTCAAGGCTCCGGTCGATGTGGCCGCCGGACTCGTGATCCCGGACGCGACGTTGGGCACCACGATGCCGAACTGCGAGAGGCTCGACTGCAGAGCCGACATGACCTCGTTGGGAAGGTCGGTGATCATGGCGGCTTGCACGAACTCGTGGTTCTGAGTCTCGGCGGTGCCGGAGGCGGTCATTTCGGACAGTGCGGTCACGGCAAATGGACTTGCGACGGCCATGGCGGCGACTGCGCTCATGGCTGTCGAGAGCCTGCGTCGACGTCGATTCGGCACGGAAGTCTCCTCAATCTGGACATCTAAGTGGTCTGCTGGTAGTTCGCACTCAGCCGGTGGATACCGACGTGTCCGATGGTACTGGCGTGATTGTTGAGACCAGAGTGACGAGATTGAATCGTGAGGCAATTGCGACCTTGCGCATTCATTTCGGCAGGTGCGCTCGATCGCGTTCTGCCCGCGGTTTACCAGCAGGCTCGCGCAGCCGGACCGAAAGCTCCGATACCCTAGCTGCCGATGACAGCACCCGTTGACCTCTTCGTCGTCGGCTCCGGATTCTTCGGTCTGACGATCGCTGAACGGGTGGCCACGCAGCTGGACAAACGTGTGCTCGTCATCGAACGCCGGCCGCACATCGGTGGCAACGCCTACTCCGAACCCGAGCCGCAGACCGGCATCGAAGTGCACAAGTACGGTGCGCATCTGTTCCACACGTCCAACAAGCGGGTGTGGGATTACGTGCGGCAATTCACCGAGTTCACCGGCTACCAGCACCGCGTCTTCGCGATGCACAACGGGCAGGCCTACCAGTTTCCGATGGGGCTGGGCCTGGTGTCGCAGTTCTTCGGCAAGTACTTCACGCCGGACGAAGCCCGCGCCCTGATCGCCGAGCAAGCCGCCGAGTTCGACTCAAAGGACGCGCAGAACTTCGAGGAGAAGGCGATTAGCCTGATCGGGCGTCCGCTCTACGAGGCGTTCATGAAGCACTACACGGCCAAGCAGTGGGAGACCGATCCGACCAACCTGCCGGCCAGCAACATCACCCGCCTACCGGTGCGCTACACCTTCGACAACCGATACTTCAACGACACCTACGAGGGTTTGCCGGTCGACGGCTACACGGCCTGGCTGAAAAACATGGCCGCCGACGACCGCATCGAGGTGCGGCTGGACACCGACTGGTTCGACGTGCGCGAAGAACTGCGGGCCGCAAACCCGGACGCACCAGTCGTGTATACCGGACCGCTCGACCGCTACTTCGACTTCGCTGAGGGCCGATTAGGTTGGCGCACATTGGATTTCGAGGTTGAGGTGCTGCCGACCGGAGACTTCCAGGGCACCCCAGTGATGAACTACAACGACGCCGACGTGCCGTACACCCGGATCCACGAGTTCCGCCACTTCCACCCCGAGCGGGACTATCCCACGGACAAGACCGTGATCATGCGGGAATACGGCCGGTTCGCCAAGCACGACGACGAGCCGTACTACCCGATCAACACCCCCGAGGACCGCACGTTGCTCGCCGCGTACCGTGACCGGGCGAAGACCGAAACTGCCGCAGCCAAAGTGCTTTTCGGCGGCCGACTGGGTACCTATCAGTACCTCGACATGCACATGGCCATCGCCAGTGCGCTGAATATGTACGACAACGTCCTGGCGCCCCACCTGCGCGACGGCGGCGCACTCGCCGAAAGCGGCGCGGAATGACCTCGCCCGCGGTCAGCCTGCTTGCCCGCATCATCCTGCCCAGGCCGGGTGAACCGCTGGATGTGCGCAAGCTGTACATCGAAGAGTCCGTGACCAACGCCCGCCGTGCACACGCCGAAACGCGCACCACATTGCAGATCGGCGCGGAATCGGAGGTGTCGTTCTCCACCTACTTCAACGGCTTCCCCGCCAGCTACTGGCGAAGATGGTCGACCCTCGGATCTGTCGTTCTGCACGCGGAGATGACCGGCACCGGACGCGTCGACGTATACCGGAGCAAGGCCACCGGCGCACGAATCTTCGTCGAGGGCAGGCCGTTTCACCACGACGGTGACGAGCCGCAAGCGATCGACTTCGAGATCGGCCTCGAGCCCTTCGAGGACGGCGGCTGGATCTGGTTCGACATCACCACCGACAGCGCGGTCACCCTGCAGAACGCCGGCTGGTACGCGCCCAGCCCCGCGCCGGGTACCGCGAATGTCGCAGTTGGCATTCCGACGTTCAACCGACCCGAAGACTGCGTCAACGCGTTGCGCGCGCTGACATCGGATCCACTGGTGGACAGCGTGATCGGTGCGGTCATCGTGCCCGACCAGGGCACCGCCAAGGTCCGTGAACATCCTGACTTCACCGATGCTGTCACACCGCTGGGCAACCGGCTGTCTATTCACGACCAACCCAATCTCGGCGGCTCCGGCGGCTACAGCCGTGTCATGTACGAGGCGTTGAAGAACACCGATTGTCAGCAGATCCTGTTCATGGACGACGACATCCGTATCGAGCCCGACTCCATCCTGCGGGCGCTGGCCATGAGCCGGTTCGCCAAGTCGCCGATGCTTGTCGGCGGTCAGATGCTGAACCTGCAGGATCCCGCACACCTGCACGTGATGGGTGAGGTGGTCGGCCGGGCCGACTTCATGTGGACCAACGCACCGCACACCAAGTACGACCACGACTTCGCCCGAAACCCGCTGAGCGACCGGTATTCCGACAGCAAGCTTCTGCACCGCCGTATCGACGTCGACTACAACGGCTGGTGGATGTGCATGATCCCGCGCGCTGTCGCCGACGAGCTGGGCCAGCCCCTGCCGCTGTTCATCAAATGGGACGACGCCGACTACGGATTGCGCGCCGCAGAGCACGGCTATCCCACGGTGACCATGCCGGGCACCGCGATCTGGCACATGGCGTGGAGCGACAAGGATGACGCCATCGATTGGCAGGCCTACTTTCACCTGCGCAATCGGCTCGTCGTCGCGGCAATGCACTGGGACGGCGACGTCACCGGCCTTGTCCGTAGCCACCTCAAAGCCACACTGAAGCATCTTCTCTGTCTTGAATATTCGACGGTAGCCATCCAAAACAAGGCAATGGACGATTTCCTCGCAGGCCCGGAGCACATCTTCTCCATCCTGGAGTCCGCGCTGCCCGAAGTGCATCGGATCCGCCGCGAATACCCAGACGCCGTGATCCTGCCGTCTGCAACCGAGCTCCCCCCTCCGTCCGGGGCGGTCGGGCGGGTCGGGGAGCCGAAAACGGCGCCCGGCAAAGCTATTCGCCTTGCCCGGGGCATCCTGCACAATCTGACCAAGGCCGATCCGGGCCACCACCTGCGCCCGCAGCTGAACGTCCCGACGCAGGACTCGCGGTGGTTTCTGCTGTGCAACGTCGACGGGGTGACCGTGACCACGGCAGACAGCCGCGGCGTGGTCTACCGGAAACGCGACCGCGCGAAGATGTTCTCGCTGCTGAACCAGTCGCTGCGGCGGCAGCGCAAACTGGCCCGGCGGTTCGACGAGATGCGCCGCGTCTACCGGGATGCGCTGCCGGTGTTGTCGAGCAAGCAGAAGTGGGAATCGGTGTTGCTGCCGAGTAACACCGATGGGTGAAGTCGCGCCGCCGCAAGGGGAGGTGGCCGCACTCGTGTTCGTCCAGTCGGCACTGGCTCGCCGGCCCGGGGCCGTTCCGGCCGCGCGTGCCATGTCCCACTTCGGAGAACACAGCGCCGGGTGGCTGGGTGTGGCGGCACTGGGTGCCCTGCTGGCGCCACGGCACCGCCGCGATTGGCTGGTGGCAGGCGCAGGCGCGTTCGTCGCGCATGCTGTAGCAGTGGTGATCAAACGGTTGGTGCGCCGCCGTCGTCCGCATCATCCCGACGTCGATGTCAACGTCGGCACTCCAAGCGCCCTGAGCTTCCCGTCGGCACACGCCACGTCGACCACGGCAGCGGCCGTCTTGATGGCCCCGCTCACGGGCTTACCGCTACCGGCGATAGTGGTGCCGCCAATGGCATTGTCGCGCTTGGTTCTTGGTGTTCATTATCCGAGCGACGTGGTGACAGGGGTGGCTGTAGGCGCACTGGTCGCACAGTTGGTCCGGAAGATCGGAAGACGCAATGACTGAAGAAGCGACAGCGGTGACCAAGGCGCCAGACAACCTCGTCGTCGGCGTCATCAAGGCCATGCGCCCCCGTCAATGGGTGAAGAACCTTCTCGTGCTGGCGGCTCCGCTCGCTGCACTCGGCCGTGGCGTGCACTACGACAACTATCAGGTGCTGATCCACGTGGCGATCGCATTTGTGGTGTTCTGCCTGGCGGCATCATCGATATACCTCGTCAACGACGTCCGCGACGTCGAAGCCGATCGCGCGCACCCGACCAAACGGTTCCGCCCGATCGCCTCGGGAGTGGTGCCGCCATGGTTGGCCTACACGCTTGCGACCGTGCTGGCCGCGGCGTCCCTGGGGCTCTCGTGGCTTGCCACGCCGAACCTCGCCGTGGTGATGGCGGTGTACATCGTCATGCAGCTGGCGTACTGCTTCGGGTTGAAACACCAAGCCGTCCTGGACATTTGCATCGTGTCCTCGGCGTACCTGCTGCGTGCGATCGCCGGTGGAGCCGCCACGAATATCGCCCTGTCGCAATGGTTCCTGCTGGTGATGGCGTTCGGTTCGCTGTTCATGGTGGCGGGCAAGCGGTACGCCGAACTGCAGTTGGCCGAGCACACCGGTGCGAAAATCCGCAAGTCGCTCGAGAGCTACACGCCCACATACCTGCGTTTCGTCTGGACGCTGTCGGCCACGGCAGTCGTCCTGTGTTACGGCTCGTGGGCATTCGAGCGCGACGCAGAATCCCCCTCCGGTTCGTGGTTCGCGATCTCGATGATCCCGTTCACAATCGCGATTCTGCGTTACGCGGTCGACG